>JAITKS010000076.1 GCA_031278315.1 Planctomycetaceae bacterium
CCGATGGGGCGGGTTATAATCCTGTTGCCCTTTCAGGGCGATTCTAGTTTTATACGTGAACGGTCACCTTTTTCGTTACAAAAAATAATACCGAATTTTAAAGGACAATGAGTATATTACGATTTTTTAAACACGAGACACACGAAATTACACAAAAAATCTAAAATTACAAAATCATCTTTCTCTGTGTTCTCTGTGGTTAATAAAAACAAAATAAGGTTGGCTAAAAATAAATTTGAAAACCTCTCAAACATTTCGCTGTAATATTACTTTTTTTCTAATTCGTGTTCTAATTTATCGAGTGAGATTTTTATTTTTTTTAATTCTTCGACGCTTAATATTTCTCCGCCGTATTTTACATTGTAATATGAGTTCAAAATAAATACCGTTGTCTCAAACGGACTAATTGAACGAATATATTCTAACGGCGTTTCATACGGAAACCTCGAACGATTGTATTTAGATAATAAATATTCCATTCTTAAATAAAAATCTACCGTTGCCCTGTTCCGCGCTGCTCCGCCATGACGGCATAGTAACTTTTGATACATCTTCCACACTAATAATACAACCAAAACCGAAAAAATTATAACCAATACAAAAAAGAATCCCACCAATAAACGATCTTGCATCCGCCACACCGTATTACTGTCCATACCGCTAAAAAGTAACACTTTGTAATAATTTACTACAGCCGGAATAACACTCTTCCAAAACTCAACATTAAAAACCCTATCCTGAAAATATTTCCATCCGCTTCCAATCGGCTTGTAAATCCACGTAGTTTGACGCTCCGAATTCATGTTCAAAACTCCATAATTCCAAAACTCTTTAATCGTATTTATAAAATCAGTTAATCTAAAAGAAAATCTTTTCATAATTGTATCTTCAGCCGATGAAGGAGTCGGATCAAGTCTTAACCATCCGCCCCGATCCCACCACTTCGTATTGACCGCATTTATTGTACGATTATTGTTATTATTATCATCATTAACATTGCCACTGTCATTACCATTGTCATTACCTTTATTATTACCATTTCTCGAATTTACTCTTTTCATAACCAATTCATTCGGTAAAGATTCATGCGGAATAAAAGCCTCAACCCACGAATGAGCATCCGATTGCCGAATCAAACAACTAATATCATTCGACGGTAACTTTACAGCCTCCGTCTTAAATCCGACAATTACCCTCGCTCCAATTCCTACACTTCTCAACATAATAGCAAGAGCTCCGGCAAAATATTCACAATGACCATAATTGTTTTTCGAAATGAAATCTTCAAGCGGATCAAGATCATAATCTCTTTTCGTGCCGCCTAACTGATAACGGAATTGATTCGATTCAAGAAATTGACTTTCAAGAAATTTCGCCCTGCCTATAATATCAGCTTGCGGAAGCCCCGATTCTTGATCCCACTTTTTTGCTAGAGAAATCAATTTCTCCAATCCCTCCTCCGGTATTTGCAGCATATCTTTAAGCATAAAAGGTTCCTGACACGGAATCAATTGCATTTGATTGCCTCTCTTAAAACAAGTCGTATAAATCTGCCGTATCTGTCTAGAACCATGCAATCTCATTTCATGTAATCTGCCGTGCGAATACGTTAAAGAACCGTGTCTGTTAAAATTGTCATCTATCATAAAAAACGGCCACGGTGCAAAAAAAACAGAAGTATCAAGCGGCTGAATCGACATAATAAGTTGAACAAGATCATAATTTTCACCAAAAAATAACTCCGCACCATCTCCAGATTCAACAACTTCACCAGGACGAACCCCAAAAAGCGGATGATTGAAAAACATCTGCACCCGTCTTTTTGTTAATCGTTCTCTTTCATTCAAAGGTGCTTTCTCAATTTCTCCCTTAGTTTGACGTCTAAAAGTTAAATTAGATTGATCACGATTCGCTGCCCGCCGCTGCTGTCTTGAACGTTCTCTGTCGGATATTTTATTGCCGTTACTATTATTGTTACTATTATTGTTACTGTTTTTAATTTCGTATTGTGCTTTATATTGTGTTTTATTTATGCCGTCGTTTTCTTCGCCGGAATTTTCAATTACATTGCCGCCGCCGTAGATACTGTTGATATAAATATCGGCATTGTTATTTATCGTTTCAATAATTGCTTGAATAGATTTTATTCCAATAGATAGATTTGTCTCTTTTCTTTCACGCTGCTGTTCGATTTTGTTGTTGTTGTACTCGCTCATAATTTGCGATACGACCGATTGCTCCTCTTGCGGATTCCAAACGCCGTTTGAATATTTTGTCAACGCAATTCCCCTGAAATATAATGATCCTCCGATAATTTCGTTGTATGGAATTAAATTTGTATCATTTGTAGGAATACGTTTATCAGGCACTTTGCTAAATTTTACAGTCATAACTTCACTGTGATACGGCAAGATTGCACCAAGAGAACCAAGTCTGATTTCTTCCCGAAATCCGATAACACCAACTCGCGGAATAAACGCTGTTTCCCATCGTGAATTTCCGAAAGTCCAGTTGAGCTGCCAGAAATCTATTTTGCCGATTCGCGGAATAATAAAAAACAAAACCGCTGCTGCAATCACAACTAATAACGTACTTCGTATCAACCGAAAGAACAACTCTTGCCATCCGCCCGCTAAACCAATTGGATACATCGTACCAGCCGAAAACGCTGCCCGCTCATTAAAAAACGGATAACGGCTTTGATTCGCATTTTGATTTTGATCCCGATTTTGATTATCAGAATTTGAATTCTTGTTGCTGTTTTTATTTTGTGTATATTTTTTTGATCGCTTGTTTCGTCTGATAGGTGCTTGAACCCAAGTTCTTTCCGAAATAGTACCATTATCACCCAATTGATTATGTGCGGCGAAAGAATTTTTTTCAGCAAAACGTTTAGAATTATTAGAATTAGTTATATTTGTTTTATCTTTTGAATCTTTAGCAAATACGGCAAAAAAAGATCGTAATAAATCCCATCGTTCATTTTGCTGCTGACGATTATTTTTTTCGGTTTCATTTTCGGCGGTATTCTGATTGTCAGATTTACGCGGAGAAAACGACATCGCCAAAGCAATAGGTCCCGTGATTAAAGTAATCAAAGCCAATCGGACAAGCCGCCCGTAATCTTGCCGAGCTGCGATTTCTTCACGCACAATTTCATAAAGCGACGGAGCAAAAGAATGATGTTGATAATATAAATTTTCACTACGTAAAAAAATCAATGTGAGAGTACATAGTCCGAAAAAGAGATAAATAATCAACAGAAAACCAAACAGCATACTTTGCTGCATCGCCGATGCAACTAATACTTGCAATAACGAAATAAGTAAAATTTGCCAACAAAGTTTACTATCTTTTTCCCGAAACAGAAGTACAATTTCAACAAAAACAAGTGTACGTACTATTGAAATAGCTAGAGCTTCACCCCAATGCCGTAAAATGTCGCCGATAGTCAAGAATACAATAGCCAAGATTAATACATTGACAGTCCAATCACCGAGTCTGATTAGCCGTTTGTAATCGGTGAGATAAAGACTCATACAAGCTGCAACTAACATTAAAATCGGTAAAAAAATATCATCCTGACCGATTCCAAGCATTAATGTAGATAAACAAGGCGTAGCACTCAATATTATCGCAAGATTAAAAAAAGAACGCATATAAAAATTAAAATTTGTGTAATATATCAGCAGAATTTTTGTTTTTCAAATTCAGAATTTCACTGATTTATTATAAAAATGTCTGTAGAGACACAACGCCTTGCGTCTCTTTGTTACCGAATAAACTAATTTAAAGAGACACAAGGCATTGAGTCTCTACCGAATTTTTTGTTTCTTTTATGTAAAAAAATAAAACCGAAATTTAAAACACAACAATTATAGTTACAAAAGTTTTAAAATAAACATAAGAGAAATATCTTAGTGGT
>JAITKS010000098.1 GCA_031278315.1 Planctomycetaceae bacterium
ATAGAAGAAGGCAATGTTAATCGTGGTATTTTGGATGTTCTTGATATTCTTCATGCACGATTCAAAAAAGTGCCGCCGCCAATTTCGAGAGCAGTTAGTTCCTATAGGGATTCAATTGCGTTAAAGTCACTTTTAATACAGGCAGCAACTTGTAAAACACTGGACGAATTTGAACAAGACCTTGCATATCGTTGAGATGATTTTGCGTAATAATCTGTTTTTCTGTGGTAAAGAAATCGCAATTAAAACAGTTTCAAAAATTTTAAACAAAACGGAGGCTACAAAAATGGTCAACGTCCACATTAGAAAAATTGTACGTTAAAGATCAAGAATAAGGCGCAATGTTAATTGTGTTATCTTAATGTATTATTCAAGTGAGAGCAGTTTAAAATATTTTACAGAATAGTTACACCTATACTTATATACTTATTATATTACTAGAACGATTTTATATTGCGATTTTTTTCTTTTGGGGGATTTTTAAATTAAATAGACCAAATATGTCTTCCTGATTTAATCCCGTCGACATGTTAAATCCGCGAGCACCCGATAAAATTAATTCAGATAATTCGCGTTTCTCTCTTAGAACTCGATCAATTCGTTCTTCTACAGTGTCAACAGAAATAAATCGTGTAACCGTTACAGGTCCTGCGGCACCTATTCGATGCGCTCTGTTTATCGCTTGATCTTCTACCGCTGGATTCCACCATCTGTCAAATAAAAAAACATATTCAGCAAATTGTAAATTCAAACCGACACTTCCTGTCGCATAACTCATCAATATTACATGTTTATTTCTGTTTTCACGAAATTCTTTTATTTTCTCATCACGAAAACGAGACGGAATACTACCATGATATTCGACAACTCCAAAACGCTCTAGATGTCCTCTCAACCACATTAATGTCTCTACCCACTGACTAAAAATAATCGCTTTTCTCCCGCTCTGTGCGACCTCTTCAATATCAGCTTCCAATCTTTCCAATTTCGCACTTTCACCCGTTGCCGGATCATAATTACAAATTTGCTTCAATCGCATCACTAACTCAAAAACTTGCGGAATCGTAACACAATCACCGGATTCTGTCAGCCGCAAGACGCCGTCATTTTCTGCCATTCGATATGTTTCCAATTGTCCCGAAGTCAATTCTAACATTGCGTCGTGAACTAATTTCGGCGGTAAATCTGTCAGCACTTTTTCTTTCGTTCTACGTAAAATATGCTCGCCGACGACATGACAAACATCTGTCGGTTTCAAACCAGATTCAAGATAACCTGGCGCAAGAAATTCAAAAATACCGACTAAATCTTCCTGCGAATTTTCAATTGGTGTTCCTGTTAAAGCCCAATTTCGTCTTCGCGGAATTGCTCTCGCCGCTTGAGCTGTAACATTCCCCCGATTCTTTATTCGCTGCGATTCGTCAAGAATAACTAAGTCAAATTGCAAACCGCCCGAATCACGCGGCAAATCAAAATACTCTCTATCACGATGCAATAATTCATAATTTGCAATTCGAACCGGTAAGTTCGGAAGTTGCCACAACCATTTTCGCCGCACCGGTGAGCCGTCTATTATTTGAACGTTAATTTCCGGTGCCCATAAAGCAAATTCTCGCATCCAATTCGTAAGAAGAGGCTTCGGACAAATAAGAAGAACCGTTCTTACTTCATTTGTTCGTAACAATAACCGTAACGTCGTTATTGCTTGCATTGTCTTGCCAAGTCCCATTTCGTCTGCAAGAATTGCAAACTCCGCACTGTACAGAAACGCAATCCCCTGACGCTGATACGGAAAAGGTTCAAAAGGCATCTCTACTGTCGGGAGATGCAAAATTGATTCAATCGGAGGTTGCAAAATATAATTCAATCTGTCTTCTATCTTGATTGCATCTCGCGGAACTCGAATACGTGTTACTTTATTTGGATCAGAAAAAAATATCGGCTCCGATAATTCTCTATTAGAAATTACAACTTGACCCGAATTATCCAACACATAAGATTCACTCGGTATATCAACAGAATTCGACTCACTATCAGAGTCAAAAGTAACTTGCAAACAATCACTGTTATTATCATTATCAACATCATTATCAACATCATTATTAACATTGACATCAAGCTGCGGTAGATCAATTTGATCATGTTGAGATAATTTGTCACGTTGTTTAATTTCGTCTGATGGTGTATCGAAAAACCAACTTCGCGAACCTATCGACATCCGTAACCGAACCGGTAACGACGCAACTTGAACTTCCGGCGTCAACAATGGAGTCTCAATAACTTCAACATTAAATTGTTGCGAATATAAACCATCAACAACAGAACCGCAGTGTTTGATTGGTATCTTAAAATGCAATTCATTATTTGTTTCTATTTCCAACATTTCAAATTTGATAATATTAAACCGTTCTTTATTCTTTTATTTTCGGTATTTTGTATTTTGAAAAAAAATATGTATGCAATGAATTTCGGCGATATAAAAAGACTTTTTAATGAATAGTTTTTTTCCGCCGAAAATCGTAGTATGAGTTGTATATCAATCAACGATATTTTATAGCGGTAAGAATTTTTTCTGCTAGTTTTACGGCATTTGATGCTCGTTTTCCTGTAACTTGCGGCGGGGAATTAGTTTTAATTGAGCGGGCGAAATCATCAATTTCCATAGCCAAAGCGTCAACGGATTCATTTTCGATTTTAGTTGTTGTGAAAAAATCTTTCATGAAATTAGGTTGAATTTCAGCTATATTTTCTTGTGTGAGTTTTTCGGGAGCGAAATTGCCGAATTTTACCGAGTCATTGATTTTTTGTAACGATAAAGTTCTTTGTGCAAAATCAATATTGACATTACCGTTGACAGTTATAACTTGCATCGTTCTAACAGCGGCAGCCGCAACACGGGATGAGAAAAATTTCGCAACAGTTCCATTTTCAAATTGAACACGAACATCTGCAATATCTTCATGTTGACCTCCAATTATGTTAAATCCTACAGCGTTAATAAATGAAATATCATGTTGAACAATTGACAAAACGAGATCAATATCGTGTATCATCATATCGAGCAGCGTACCGACGTCTGTGCTGCGAAAAGTGTATCCGCTTGTTCGGACAGCATCGATTATAAAATGTTTATTATCAGCCAATTCAATGATATTATTCTTTGCAGCTTGCCACACCGGATTGAATTCTTCAATGTGTCCGGCTTGTAAAATAACATTGTTTTTATCGGCGAGTTCGACTAATTTTTCGCTGTCAGTTGCGTTATCGCATAACGGTTTTTCCATTAGCAAATGTTTTTTACTTTGCAGAACAGAGTAACCAATTTCATAATGTAACGATGTCGGTGCAGCAATTACTACTGCATCAACGATATTAAGAAACGAATCCAGACTATCGAATGATTTAACATTATGTTTTGCCGATAATTTTTCACGCGCCGATTGTACTGTATCCATCACACCGGCTAATTCGAGGTCAGCATGAGCAACAATTTTATCAGCATGAAACGAACCAAGACGGCCTGCTCCAATAATTCCTATTTTTATCATTTGTTAATTTTTGTTGTTCAGTTGAAAAAAATTTTTTTTTTGTTGTTGTTGTTCAGTTGAAAATTTTTTGTTGTTGTTCAGTTGAAATTTTAATTCGTAATTCAAGATTAAATTCGTAAAATAAGTATTTGTAAAATAAGCATTAATATTTCGGTAGAATATTTGTTTTTTACATTATCATCTTTTGTTCTATTTATGTTAAAAAAATAAAACCGGATTTCCAATATGAAAAATGTAATTAACTTTTTGTAACGACAGGCACGCAATATTTTCCGGCTAGTGTTTGAGCGTGGAAGAATGGGACTTCGACCCAAACGGGTTTAATATTTGCGGGTCGATACAATAGAGGTCGTTTTCCGTCATTATCCGGCATTCCTATTTCAGGCGGAGTGCCGGTAGCACTAACAGCGATATACGTAACTTTTTCTGCGTTTGCTTCTGCCGTGCCGACAAGATCGGGAATCAAGTCTAACAATAATTTGCGTAAAATTTGAGAATACTCATTTACACAATTTACATCGTAAACGCTTGTTGGAATTTTTTTCGCCCGTAACCATGGATTATTGTAAGTTGGAAAATCAGCTAATTGATTCCATGCGTCGTATTTTGTCAAGACGATAATAATTGGCGTTTTAATTTTTTCGTCGGCTGCCAAGTGCGATTGTGTTTTGATTCGTGTAATTATTTCGGTTAGAACTGTACTTTGATTAACTTTACTTCTGCGGACATCGCCTCCCATCGAGGCGTTCATTTGCGGATCGTTTACAGTTTTTTTGCATGCGTTTTTGAAACGTGAATCTTGTGTTGGGTCGAATAGGAATAAAATTGCGTCTGAAGTTGCGAGGTGTCTTGTGACTGGTTGCGAGGCGTTATCGGCACCCGGCAAAAAACTTTCGCCGGCGTTATCATACATGCAAACTGCTTGTGTTACGTTTGTTACTTGTTTCGGAAAAGGATAAGTCGGTAAGGGTGAAATTGTAAATGAAAACGGTTGTGCTAGTGAAGTAAGGTGTCCTCCGATTAGTGTGTTGTTATAAATATCGCCTTGAATATCGGTTTTTTCGATAGCGACGGGAGCATTAGGGTCATCTCCGCCCATGAATTGTTTCATTTCGTATTCGCGAATTCGTTTATTTAATGTTGGATCGGCGTCGGTGAAATTCATACTGAAATCTCGTGTCATTGTTTTGCGAAGCTGCCAGATCATTGACGCAAAAAAATATGATTTTCCAACTGCCGGCGCACCGGCAATCGAAATAAAAAAACTCGACATGTGCAACAACGGACGAGGTATTTGAAGATGACAATTCGGACAAGCTAACTTATGACAAGCAACTCCGTGAGAATCAAATGCCGCTCCGCCGATACTAAAACGATACGGCAAAAAACGCAATTGATCTGAATCGCCAAGTTTAGAATCGCCAATCAAATCGGGCGATTCGCTTATAAATAATATTTTATCAGTTGGAAATTCATACCAACAATGCGGACATGATATTTGCGGTTTGATTTTCATACTAGAAGACTCCGAATTTGTATTAGTTGCTGACATCGGTAAATTACAATTTGGATTACATTATGATTGAATAAACTAAAATATAAAAAATATAATACGTATCGTACAATAAATTTCGACTAAACAATAACGTAAAAAAAACTCATGTTAGGAAAGCTGTAAACCGACAGCTAAAACTGAATATAACTGAAATTTCAAGTAAGAGCAGTTTAAAATATTCACATTGGGTAAAATATTTTAGCGGTTTTTTTTTATTCAATTCGTGATTCGCAAATAAAGTGACAATAGGGAGAAAAGTTACAATGGAGAAAATAGTTATGAAACTTCTTTGAATCGCCGAAATTCACAGTATGATGCGTATATCGGCAATTTTGATTAGAGAATTTTGTAATATTTTTGTAATATTTCAGCGGAATTTATTTAATTTATACTATTCATACTTGAACATTCGGTATTTGTTTCGGTATTTGTTTTAATACCAAATCCGCCTTGAAAGGGCAATTCTAGTTTTATGCGTGAACGGTCACCTTTTTCTGTTACAAAAAATAATACCGAAATTTAAAGGACAATGAGTATATATTACGAAAATTTTTTATTTCATATTTTTTTTTCGTGTATTTTGTTATTTCGTGTATTTCGTAATTCTCAAAAAAATCTCTCTCTGTGTTCTCTGTGTCCTCTGTGGCATCCCTTTGAAGGTGTTTTTAATTTGGTGTAATGAATTGGTATTTATGGATTATTGTTTATTTGTTATAATATTCGAGTTGTTTTTTTATGAATTACTTTTTTTATCCATTTATTTGAAAGGAGTCTATTATGGATATGTATGACAAAATATTTGATGGAGAATTTATCGTGGTATTTTGTTTACATGCGGGTTCGAGGAATTTGGGAG
>JAITKS010000124.1 GCA_031278315.1 Planctomycetaceae bacterium
ATGGTTAATTTATCGGAAACGTATCGTGAAAAAATTATCAGATTTCGTACTCAAAACATATTCCATTTTAACAATGCCGCAGAAAAAACAGCAGACATAATATACGATACTCTAAAAAAAATATAACAAGAATTTGTCATAATCATTCACATACAATTCGAGTTTTAGGTTTGAATGAAGAAATTCCTCCATCACATTAGAGACACAATGTTGGTAAAAAAAATGAAGCAACAATGATCAGCAGATTTCTACAAACATATTGTTTTTAACGGAACAGTGAGAATTTATTATTCAAACCAATTATTAATCAAATCAAATAATATCACATTATCAAATCAAATTATTTATAAATTTGGTTGTGAATTTGTTACGATTTATCAATCATAAAAATTGAAAGGATTCAAAATGTCTGCAGCAATTACAGAACAGCAAACATCAGCTGGCCGTGTGGTTAATTCCTCGAAACAGGATGTTGATGCACCGCTTCGGAAAAAATTTGGTTTGAAATGGGATGAGTACCGTCAAAAGTGGGCGGCGGCATCGCTGATGGAATATCGTCCTGAATTTCCGCTTTTTGTACGTATTGAAACAAAATTCAGATGTAATTTACATTGCAAGATGTGTATTCACAGTCGTCCTGAACTTGAACGCGGTTATTCTTATGAAGGCGAGATGAAATTCGATACATTTTGCCGTTTGATTGATGAATGTGCAGAACACGGATGTCCTTCTGTTGGTATGAATCATGCTAATGAACCTTTACTTGATAAAGACTTAATTGAGCGAATCAATTATGTTTCAAATTCAGGTATTATGGATATTCACATGAATACTAATGCGATGCTGTTGACTGCTGAAATGTCACGCCGGCTTTTAGACACCGGATTGACACGGCTTTGTTTTAGTCTTGATGCTCTGACAAAAGAAACGTACAAAAAGATTCGTGTAGATGCTGATTACGATCTTGTGATGTCTCATATTGACACTTTTCTGGAACTACGGGAACAACGACGTCAGGATTTACCTGTAACAAGAGTTAGTCTAGTGTTACAGGAAGACAACGAACATGAAGTTGATGCGTTTAGAGAATATTGGGTTGATAAGGTTGAATATGTTGCTATTCAGCGTTTTGTTCCGGTAAGTCCTTTTGAAAATGATGAAGAGGATGAATTAGCTCGTGCTTATAAATCGGCACCTATTCAGGGAACGCAACGATGTTCCTACGCTTGGGAGTCTGTTTTTATTCATGGGGATGGTCTTGTTTTACCTTGTGCTGCTCATCGCGCACGAAAAATTGCTGTTGGTAACATTCATAAAAATTCAATTCACGAAATTTGGAACTCTTCGATTATGGAAGAGTTGCGTACTCGTCATAAAGAGGGCAATGTTACGGGATTACGGCTTTGTCCGACATGTATTCGATGATTGATTCATTGATTTTATTTTAACAATTTATTTTTTACTACAAATAATAAAATGGCAGATAATAAAGAAAAACTAGTTTATGTACCGATGGCGGTTGATATGATTCATCCCGGGCATCTCAATATTATACGAGTTGCTGCGGAACATGGCCGGGTCATGGTTGGACTTTTTACGGATAAAGCGATTGCTTCGTACAAAAGGCTGCCGTTTTTGAATTATGATCAACGTAAAACGGTCATTGAAAACATTAAAGGTGTGGACATTGTTGTTGCACAAGAGACTCTGGATTATGAGCCGAATCTTCGGCAATATAAGCCTGATATTATGGTTCACGGCACTGATTGGCGCGAAGGACCAATGCGTGATGCTCGTGCTAAGGCGATAAAAGTTCTTACCGAATGGGGAGGTCAACTTATTGAGCCGGAATATACCAAAGGTGTTTCGTCAACTGAAGCTCATATTCATCTTCGGGAAATTGGTACAACGCCGCAGTTACGGCTCGCTAAATTGAAACGATTACTTAATGTTAAAGATATAACTCGTGTGATGGAAGTTCACAATGGATTGAGTTCTTTGATTGTCGAGAATGCTGAATATCGTGCAGAGGGTAATCCGCCGCAATCGTTTGATGCTTTTTGGCTCAGTAGTCTTACGGAATCGACGGCAAAGGGGCGGCCGGATATTGAACTGGTCGATCTTTCTGCTCGGCTTCGGACAATCAACGATATTTTTGAAGTTACAACAAAGCCGTTGATTTTCGACGGCGACACCGGCGGTGTACCGGAACATTTTACGTACACAGTACGAACTTTGGAACGTCTTGGAGTTTCGGCTGTCATCATTGAAGACAAAACCGGACTGAAAATGAATTCGCTTTTCGGTACTGAAGTTACTCAAACGCAAGAGACGGTTGAAACATTTTGCCGTAAAATAAAAATGGGCAAGAATGCTCAAATTACGCAGGATTTTATGATCATTGCAAGAATTGAAAGTCTTATTTTGGAACAGGGGTTAGATGACGCTTTGATTCGGGCTAATGCTTATATTCGTGCAGGTGCAGACGGAATTATGATTCATAGTTGTTCCAAAAAACCAGACGAAATTTTTGCGTTTTGTCAAAAGTACAATAAATTTGAAAAGCGAGTTCCGTTGGTTGTTGTTCCAACTGCTTATCATCAAGTGTACGAAAAAGAATTGATTGAAGAAGGTGTGAATGTTGTGATTTATGCTAATCATTTATTGCGGGCTGCGTATCCGGCAATGAAAAATGCAGCAATATCAATTCTGCAACATCAAAGAGCGTTAGAATCGGCGGATAAATATTGTATGCCGATTAAAGAGATTCTCGAAATACTGCCCAATCGATGTGATTGTTTTGGCAGCGATAATTCTGACCGAAAATCGGCATTGAAAATAAAAAAAGATGCAGCTTAAATAGTTGTTAAAAATATGATTCCTTGTAAAGAATTTTTGTCAACGCTCCAACAAAATGGAGTAGAATATTTTTTTGGCGTACCGGATTCGCTTTTGAAATCATTTTGTGCTTATGTTACTGATAACGTTCAAAAAGATAGACACATTATTACGGCGAATGAGGGTGCGGCAATTGGTTTAGCAGCAGGAGTTTATTTGAGTACAAAAAAACCGGCATTAGTTTACATGCAAAATTCAGGTCAGGGAAATGCGGTTAATCCGTTAATTTCATTAGCGGATAATAAAGTGTACAGTATTCCGATGTTACTGCTTGTCGGATGGAGAGGCGAACCGGGAACAAAAGATGAACCTCAACATATTAAGCAAGGTGAAATAACATTAAAACTTTTTGATACATTAGACATTCCTTATAAAATTCTTTCCGCCGACTGGGATGATGATAGCCGGCAAATAATAAATCAGATTTGTAAAACAATTAACGATACGAATTCGCCATACGCATTGATTGTTAGAAAAGAAACATTTGAACCTTATAAAATTCAATCAATTCAACCGGATTGTGATGAGTTATTATCAAGAGAAAATGCTATTGAAATTGTTATCCAAACGATTCAAGAATTTGTATCAAATGCGGTTTTGGTTTCAACAACAGGAATGATTTCGCGGGAGTTATATGAAATTCGTATCAAAAACAAGGAAGGCGGAGCAAGTGATTTTTTAACGGTTGGTTCAATGGGACATGCTTCTGCGATTGCTTTAGGAATTGCCAAAAATTGTTTGGAACGTTTAGTTATTTGTTTAGACGGAGATGGTGCAGCATTGATGCACATGGGAACGTTGGCAACTATTGGTACTGAAGGAACAGAAAATTTTAAACATATTATTCTCAACAATGGAGCGCACGATTCAGTCGGAGGTCAACCGACTTGCGGATTAAAGATTAATTTTTGTGCAATTGCATCGGCTTGCGGTTACAAAAAAACATGGAAAGTTGAATCTCAACAAATGCTGCAATTTGCTGTTCGGGAAATGATGCAAACAAAAGGACCAAGTTTTATTGAAATTCACGTAAAAAAAGGAGCAAGACATGACTTGGGAAGACCTAAATTTACGCCAATTGAAAACAAACAAAACTTGATGCAATTTTTACAAATATACTAAAACGAATAACTAATATCGTGAAATTCAAGCAGGTTGAAGACAAAATCATAAACGATTCACAATCAAAGTTAATAC
>JAITKS010000157.1 GCA_031278315.1 Planctomycetaceae bacterium
GTTGTTGACAGCAGCGTATTTAAAGAATACGATCCGGCTAATATCAACGAAGTGCCTTTATTGTTCCAAACTGGTTATTTGACTATCAAACAAATAAAACGGATACCCGGTGACAGTTCTGAATATACGTTGGGCGTTCCTAATCGGGAAGTGAATAAATCTTTACTGCCGCATCTTTTGAAAGCTTACGGCAAATATCCCGATGAACGTTATATCAATGATTTACGAAAAACCATGCAACAGCAAATAACCAACTTTGATGAATCCGGTTTTGCCCGTAGTCTTGAAGCAATGATTGCAAAAATTCCTTACGATATTCATATTCCTCATGAACATTATTATCATTCCTTGATGCTAATGTGGATGCAGTTGCTTGGATTCAAAATACAAGGTGAGGATCATAACAATCTTGGCAGTTCGGATGCGGTTTGGGAGCAATCTGAAGTTATGGTAGTTGCCGAAATAAAATATCATGCTGGAAAAAAGATTAACACATTGCTCAACGAAGCTATGAAACAAATTCACAGCCGACGTTATTACAATAAATATTCTGGCAAAGTCATTCTTCTTGGCATTGCTTTTTCGGGAAAACAAACCGGTTGCCGAATGGAAGAATTAAAAACGAAGATAAAATAAGAACATTAATAAAAAAATCTAATGTACAATTTTGAGTAATACTATTTCAATAAAATCTGAAAAAATGACGGTACTATATACATTACTCTTTAAAATTAGCTTTTCGTTACAAGAAATACACTAAATTTCATGAAATGCATGAAAATTTATCTAATATCTAAAAACCCTTTTGTGTTTTTTGTGTAATTTTGTGTGGTTCGTGTTAAAAAAAATTAAAACAAAAAATTATGAAGCGGGGTAGAACTGGACATTATGTTACGATTTCAACGATTGACGAAACAGTCAAGGCGTTTGTGCCGGCGGAGTTACCGCCGGAGCCGCCGATTGTTTGGTCGTCGAAGTTATTACGTTTATTTGACGAAGCGCATCTTGCTATTGGTCGTCTTGAAGGGATAGGCGATTTGTTGCCGGAGACTTCGTTATTTTTGTACTCGTATATTCGCAAGGAAGCGGTTTTATCGTCGATGATTGAAGGAACGCAATCGTCATTATCTGATTTACTGACATTTGAACTTGATCAGATCACGGGAGTTCCTATTGATGATGTGCAAGAGGTCAGTAATTATGTTGCGGCGATGAATCATGGTATTTTGCGTCTTGATGGAGGTTTTCCGTTATCGCTTCGTCTTATTCGTGAAATTCATGCTAAACTTTTGTCAACTGGGCGCGGAGCAATGCAAACACCGGGCGAGTTTCGGCGTTCACAAAATTGGATTGGCGGCACTCGACCGGGCAATGCGGTTTATGTTCCGCCGCCGCCGGAAATGTTGTCGGAGTGTTTGGGCAAACTGGAAAAATTTATGCACAATAAAGAAGTTTCTCCGCTTTTATTGACAGGGTTGGTTCATGTTCAATTTGAAACAATTCATCCGTTTCTTGACGGCAATGGCCGTATTGGCAGATTACTAATGACATTTTTATTGTACGAAAAAAGAGTTTTGACAAAACCGTTACTTTATTTGAGTTTATATTTCAAAAAGTATCGCCGAATGTATTACGAATTACTTAATCGAGTTCGCGAGGAGGGTGATTGGGAGAGTTGGCTGGAATTTTTTGCGGAGGCAGTTTGTGAAACGGCGGACAATGCTGTTAAGGTAACGAAAAAACTTCATGCTTTATTTGATGAAGACAAAGAAAAAATTATTGCATCGAAACGTATTATTGTTTCTTCCAAGTTGATTTATGAAGTGATGATTCGCCGTCCGATTGTAACGTCACAATTACTTGCTGAAACCACATCTTTATCTTTAGCAACAATAAATAAAGTCATAAAAAATCTCATTCAATTACAAATTGTTGAGGAGATAACTCCGCAAAACCGTAATCGGCTATTTTGCTACAAAAAATGTTTTGAAATACTCAATGCAGAATAATTAATAGTTGAATTATTATTTATTACAAATTATTTTTTGAGATTACGATACAAACGAAATAACAAAATAGACGAAAATTATTATTTCATATTTTTTTTCGTATGTTTCGTTTTTTCAAAAAAATAAACTTAAAAAGGAGAATTATGTCTCCAACGATTTCAATGTTTTGTGGAATTATTATTCGTATGTTTTGGGAAAAGGGCGAGCCGCATCATCTTCCTAACATTCATACTGAATACCAAGACAACAATGCCGTTTTTAGTATTCCCGATGGTGAAATACTAGCGGGAACAATGCCCAAACGTCAAACCAGAATTATTCAAGGTTGGATTGCTGAGCATGAAGAAGAATTGCCGGCAAACTGGAAATTGGCAATGAACAACGAACCGCTATTTAAGATATCTAAATAAAATGAAAGAAGTTGATGATGGTATTGTGTATGGTAAAAAGCCGTTGGGACCGCGAGTCATTCATGTTGTTCCGAACGATGATTTTACGCTAACATTGACATTTACAAATGGCGAGGTTAGGTGTTACGATATGAATCCGTTACTTGATAAAGGCATCTTTAGAGAATTGCAAAACATCGGTTATTTTCGTTGTGCACGCGTGAACGGCGGTACTGTTGAATGACCCAATGAACAAGATATTTGCCCTGATGTTTTATACATGGATTCAGAACTAATTTGAAACTGCTATAAAAAATGATGAATAAAAATTTTTCGTATATTTTATTTTTTTCGTGATATTTTCGTGTTAAACAAATTAAAGACAAAAATATCAAAATAGACAATTACGAAAAAAAATTTCACTGATATATTACATATATATTACATAATTTTTTATTACTTATCATGTAAATGATAAATTGTTTGTAGAAATTGGCCGGCTTTATCTTGAGTCATATTTTTTGCGTCGTATCTTAGAATCAAACGTAGTCTGTTTGAATATGTTAATGCTGATATTGAAATGAGCGTTCCTAATCTGATTGGAGGTGAGGCGTCAACTTCTTCTAGTACGGCGTTACCAAGCATCAAGCGTCCGTCAGAACGTTTCGGTAATTGTAACGACTCAAATACCCTGCCCAGATTCGATAAAACAGCCGTTGCTCTACATTCACGAGTTCGCAAAATTCGACCTATTCCGCCGGGTAAAAAGTTACATATCTGTAAACTCAAAAGAAGTACATGTTTCTGTTCTGTACGTTTTATCCAATTGGTTTCGCGGCTTATTCCTTGTAACAACTTATCTGCATCGGAACACGCTGCTCTGCGCCGATCAATAAACACCATTGTTACATTATTTGATGCAGGTATCCGTTTGTGTAATTCCGTTCTCAAGCTCATCGGCATTGTTATTCGCAGCCATGCTCTGCGTCGGGAATATCCCCACTCATCGCGGCATTTATTCATCGCCAAGAATAAATCTCGTATCAATAGATCATTTATCGTTACATTATTTAATTTAGCAGATGCAAAATATTTCGATGTATCTTCAGCTGATAATTCTATCGCTATACGCTGATAATAATTTTGATCCGGCTCGTTCAAATCACGTTTGATACAAGGCATCAAAGGCGACGGAGTTCGCAATAAGAGTTGATTTGTGGTGAAAGCTGTATCGATAAAATAACGGAAATATTTTTTTAGAGTCAATCCGCTTGAACCGCGTAATTTTAGTAACGATAAATCCAGATCATGCGGATTTTCTTGTGGAATTTTACCGTTTATTCTGTCATTGTAATCTGTCAAAATATCGGCGATTAGATTCATTTCGCCTAATCCGTCTGAAACAACATGATGAAATTGAAACAAAATCGAGTAACCGTCTGAATTTTCGGCGATATAAACTTTAAAGCCGGATTCGTTGAAAATATCTATTCGTTCTGGTATTGGTTCTGTCGATATTGTTTGTGTTTTAACATGACGTATAAAAACCGGTTGTGATGTATCTTCCCAAACGTAACCTAATCGTGAATCGTATCGAATTTTACTATTCAGCAGGGGATGAAAACGAACTACAGACAAAATAGATAACTCGAATAATTCAATATTTAGAGACCCCGAAAATCGTAAATTTCTAAACGAATCCATTGGATAAGCTAATGAATCGTCTAAAAGCATATACTTCTCAAATATTGTAAGAGGAAGTGAATTCGGAATTATGTTTTTGTTATTTTCCATCGTTTTTTTATTATTTTGAAAATTATAAAAATTCGATTTATGTTTTTTGTTGTCTAGTGTATTTGTGTGTATTTATCGAGTTCAAATCCGTAATCCGAATAATCAGGCTGCTTTTTGAGAATCGAAAGCCAATTCGATTTGTTCTTGTAGGAGTCTTATTTCTTTTTCCATTTCGGTTCTTTCGTGTTGTGTTTTTGATATTATTTCGTCTAATTTATTTTGACGTTTATCGAGTTCTTCTTCACGAGTTGCTAGAGCTAATTCACGTTCTTTTATTGCGAGTTCATTTGAGGTGATCCATTCTTCGATTTGTTCACGTTGTGCGATAAGATTTTCGTATTGTTTGAGTATATCGTTTCTATTTTCTTCGAGTTCATTTTTTTGTATATCGATACGTGTCATGGCGGAGCGGTATTCTTCTGTCAATCTAGCTCTTATATTTGCGACAGAGGTTTTCAGGTCTTCTGATACGGAATTTCCTGCTAGCCGTATCCATAGTTCTTCTGTAGCCAATCTTATTTCCAGAGTTTCGCGATGCATTCGTCCGAGTTCTTCGCGTGATCTATCGATAGCGAGTCTCATTTGTTCGAGTCGTTTATTTTGTTGGTTTAAGTTTTGTCTTTCGTCTTCGATTCGCCGCAGTGCGAGTTCTTGGGATTCTTTTAATCGCCGCCGTTCTGTTTCGGTTGCTTTTTGCATCTGGTGACGTTCTTTAACGAGCGATTCCCGAATTCGTGTAATTTCTGATTGAGATTCTATTAGTTCTGCTTCGCGGTGTTGCAAGTTAGCCAATCGCGGTGTTTCGAGAGAAATCTGATACTCGCGTGCCTTGAGTGACTCGTCGATTGTTGCGAGTTCAATTTCGCGGCGTTTCAATTTACTTTCGAGTTCATTTAATGTTGTATTACGTTCTTCGAGTAAAGATTCTCTTTTGTTGATTTCGTCGATTTTATTATTTCGCAGCTGGTCGAACTCGTTCCATTGACTTTCGAATAATTCGCGTCTGTTATTCCAATCTTCTTCGGACTGTTGTATTAGCAATTCGCGTTGAGAGAGTTGTTCTTCTCGTCTTTCGCATTTCGTGTTGAATTCGGCTGCTTTGCGTTCAAATTCGTCGTTCATCATTGCGATACGTCTATCGAAGTTGTCTGCGATTTCGCGTTGACGTAATTCTGTATTGTGTTCGAGTTCCGTTTGTCTGATAGCGAATTTTGTAGTGAGTTCTTGTTTTTCCGCTTCGAGTTCGCGATTTATATCTGACATGCGGGATTCGAATTGACGTTCAAGTGATTCGCGTAATGAATCGTATTCTAATTTTTCGAGTCGAACTTGTTTATCGAATTCGGCTTCAAATTCTCTACATTTTTTTTCGTATCGTTCTTGGTAATCGGCTTTGCATTCGTATAATTTTGTTTCGAGTTGTTCTCGATATACTTTAGCATTAGCAACTATTTCTTCTTCACGTTGTGCGGCGATTTCGTGTAATTCGTGTTCACGCCGTGTTAATCGGTCTTCGATTTCGGATTTGCGATTAGCTAAATTTATACGGTCGTTTTCGATTTGTCCTCTTTCTGATCGTATCCATTCTTCTTGTGAGTTACGTCTATATTCGAGTTGTTCGGCGAGTTCATCAAGTTGTTGTTCTCGTTGTGAAACTTCTTCCATTTTTGCCTGCAAGGAGACTTTTGTATTTCGGACGAGTGTTTCAAATTGAGCCATTCGTGCATTGAGTTGATTTTCACGATGATCGATTTCTTCTTGTCGAGCTAGAATTTTTGCTGTCGTAGAATCAATTCCGCGATTATGCGGACGAGTTTGAAAGTCGTTTGTGAATCCATTTGTTAGACCAATTGCAGAAATTCCAGCAGAATGATGTTGACGCCGCGAGTCAGAATGATCGGGCGAAGGTGAATTGAACCGCAAAGATTCTTCGCTGTTGTTAGCACCGGAAAAATTTGGCGCACGCGGACTATCAAGATGTTGTTCAATATAAGATTGATTTGAATATGTATTCGCTGTTTGATTATTTTGCGGTATTGGTGATGCCGCTTGGTTTGAACGTATTTCAGATGAATGAAAGTTAAATTCAGCGTTAATGGGTCTATTATTTTTTGACATTTTGGTGAGGGGGAATGCAGGGAAGTAAAGGGGAAATGGAAATAAAATGATAATGAATGTTTAAGCAAAAGATGTAAAACAAATATAATCATTTACACAAAATTATACAAAGGAAGGCGTAATATTTTGTTGAAAATCACAAGATTTAATTTCGTTAAAACGGTAAAAATTTATTTAATGTTAATGTTATGCACAGAAAAATAATATCAAAAAATAAATCTGCCGAGTGATTTTTAACGTTATAATCGTCAAATTTTATCTTAATTCTTTAATCAAAATATTAGAAAAAACCTTAATATTACAAAATCATATTTCTCTGTGTTCTCTGTATCCTCTGTATCCTCTGCGGTTAATAAAAACAAAATAAGGTTGGTTAAAAATTAATTTGAAACCTTTGAAATTTTTTTCAAAGATTTTAAATTCTTTTTTTAACTAACCTTATTTTCAACCTTATTTTTCCGAACTAAACAACCTTAGTAGCAAATGAATCACCGCCAAAAACAAAACCTTATTACCTTGTTGTGAAAAATGAACTTGAAACCTTTGAAAAAATTTCACCGACATATTACTCATATTACTATTTACTATCTACTCATTTCCGGCATGATTTTTTTGCGGCGAATTGGGACGAACTATAAAGAGTTCAATATCATGTACATTGAAATCATATCGTTTTTTTCCGAATCGCTTTTGATACTTTGCGTTGTTGTATAACCAATATTTAATGTTTGATTCCGGCTCGTAACGATTTACAACTACCGGTATCCAAATTCGTCCTTTACAATCTTGATTCATTTCCAGCGTTTTTTTCAAAACGTTTTCTGTTATTTTCTGAATTGGAATTTTAGGCTCTAGTTCAGGAATATAACGGTTCGCATCCAGAGTATAACACACTATCCGATCACCGTCTTGCCAATTCTCTTTAACATATTTATAAACAGCTCGCCAATCGTATCGTCCGCCGTCTTGATAATAACTTGCTAACGACGGAATATTCGACAACATGATAAAAATAATCCACACACAACCAAGACAAAATCGATACTGAATTTTAGATTGAATTATCAACTTATAAATCCAATCAATAAATAACGCCAAAATTACAAAAAACGGAAAAGAAAAAAGAAAATTATAATGAACAATATAAACAATCTTTGTAGGCATAATAAAAATTGCCGCACCGCATAAAACAACACAAGTTATCCAATAAACATTTCCATTGTTACGATAATTACACAACATAAATAAACATGCCGGTACACAAATCATGCCGAAAGCCCATCCCATACTAAACACTAATCCAATTATTGCATGAATTCCATCAACTTGCGAAGTAGGAAAATTATTCCACATTTTAGTAAGCGGCAAAATATGAAAAATTAAAATCAATAACAAAATAATCGACCAAAATCCTACAATAAGAATTAACTTACAAAATGTCTTGTCCCAATTTATTCTTTTTGTCAATAAGAAATCTAAAAACAAACCGATAACAAGAAATCCCCAAATCGCACCAGTCAAAGAATGTGTCAATACCATCAATATAGCCGCTGGACCTAAACATAACGCCGCTATAACAGAACGCTTAACCGCAATTAATCCGCCCAAAAATAAAACTACAGTAATCAAAAGAAATGCTTGAATATAAAATCGATTATTCTGACTATGCAAAATATGGTCTTGCCACAAAAGAATCAAAACCGCAAGAATCAATCCGCCGGATAAACCAAATAATTCTCTGCCAAACAAAAATATAACACCAATACACAACGACCCCATTATTGCCGTCAAAAAACGTGAACCAAATTCATCTGTACCAAATAATCGGTAATCGATCCAATGCACAAAATAAGCGCAAAAAATTAACTTCGGTAATTTGGCTATTTGGGTCGATTTTAGATCAGTTTCAGTTACAGAAATTATATCCTGCGGAATCGGCTTGCCTTCAAAAAAATATAATGCCTCAATCGTAGTATAATTTTCGTCAAATCCGCAAGACCAATCACCAAGATGATAAAACCGTAAACATAAAGCAGCAATTATAAGAAGAAAAAATAAAAAACACCGTACTACAATTTCAGAAAAAAAATTGATTTTAACCATATCATCTTTTTTTTGTAATATAGTAATATATCTGTGAAATTTTCAATTCGTAATAACAGGAACATTGGGAACACAAAGGACAAAAAGTAACGGTGTTTGTGTCTTTTTAAGTTTATGATTTCATTTAATATTAAAATTGTTATGCCCGCAGAGATATTAGATATTTAGACAACTCTAACTTTAATTTTCGGTTTGAGCAGCCGTCTTTTGTGTTCCGTTTGTTCCTTTAATTCTGAATTAAAAATTAAACTTAATTGTTATGTAAAATTGATATTAAACAAACGACTCTACACCCATTAAATTACATAGTTTTTCAATAAGTCTTTCGGTTTCGAAAGGTTTTTGTAGAAAATCATCGGCACCGGCTATTTTTAGTTCGGCGATTTTATCTGTTTCGACCATTCCGCTTATACAAATTATCTTAACATCTTCAAGCGAGCTGTCGTTACGGACACGAATACAGACTTCTTTACCGTTTATATCCGGCAGCATTACGTCTAACACAATCAGATCGGGACGGTACTCACGTACCATCATTCCGGCATCAAAACCATTATTGACAGACCTTGTTTCAAAGCGTCCGTCACTTTCTAAAACTGTACAAATTAATTCAACCAGTTCAATATCATCATCAACGACCAGTACCTTACGTTTACCGCTTTCGAGAGCGTCTGTAGGAATACCATTATCTCTCATGAAAGAAAAAAGTTGTTCGCGCGGAATGCGTCTGAATCTACTTCCTGGAACACGAAATCCTTTTAGTTGTCCAGAATCGAAACAACGAATAATAGTTTGCTGACTAACTTTACATATTTTTGCAGCTTCACCTGTAGTGAATACAGTTTTAACCGACATAGAAAACACTCCTTTAAACAAAATTTTTAATTGTTCTATAGTTAAATTCGGTAATCGTTGCTTATTGAATATTATAAATTTTGTAGAGATACAAAGTGTTGTTATCTTATAAAATTATGCTTACGATTTCATCGAAATTAATAGTATGAACAAATACTTAAATCGCCAAACGGTAGATATAAATTCTTAAATTGCTTGCATAAAATCTTTTACAAAAAAATATAAAATCTACATTTTAATTTTGTCAAATTTTGGGTGCGTGCAATTTAGGTTTAGTATTTATATCATGGAAGTTGCCGAGTTTTCCAAACTTTCTCAAATTTCCAAACCGTACACCTTGACATATTCGACTGAAAATACCGGAACGCCCGATTTTCTCAAATATCCCGAATCTGCCGATTGGTCAAATTGTAGCTATTTTTCCTTCTCTGTCAATACGAATATTTTATTCATTTTCAAAAGTTTAACATTTTTTCGCAAATTACAAGATCAATTCACGTTTTTGTATAATTTTAGGTAAAATATATGATTTGTATAACATTCACAGTTTATTTCCAAAATGACAAATTTAATCTCAAATTAATATAGAAACGCAATGTATTGCGCCTTGAAATTACAGCGTAAACCAATTTTAAACTTCTTTTACGTGAAATTTTGGTTCGAGTTGTTTATTTATCTGAGGGGTTGATGTCAACAAAAAATTTATAAAGTCTTATTGATTCTTTTCGGTATATTTTGAGATTTATTTGTTTTGTACGATATTTAATTTTTGTAATTTTTCGCAGCATTCTTCGCGTTCTCTGCATCGTTCTAGTTTTTGCCATGACGGGTCTTGTGCATTTAGAAATTGTTCGCGAGTTGCTGGTATATTTCCGGTTTGTGTTAGTCTGATGATAACGTTTTTGTCTAGTTTACTTAATCGTATTGATTCTAGCTGGTAATCGATGAATGCTTCCCAGCAATAGGGGAATAGCGGTTGTACGATATGTTCACCGATTGCGTTTGCGTATTGCATGATTTCAAATTGTGCGCTTGATTCCATTCTTAATGAGAGGAATCTTAATAAATTATGTAGATCAATTTTCCAGTAAGCTTCAGTGTAAGTTGATAGCGGCAGGTCTTTTCTTGCTTGTTCTCTTGCGACACCTTTAGCGATTCGGTTTTCGTATAAGTTTCGTGCTTGAGAGTGAAAATTGATTTCATCGTTAGTCAATTCATTACCGATTTTTTCGTCGAAGTAACCGTTACTTCCTTGTCTATTTGTTTCGCTTTGTTTTCGCCAATTGGTTGGAGTAGTTTCGTAAGCGGCATCAATTGCAATAGAGTATCGCGTACTATATTCATTTATAGATGCGGTACGATGTCGAATCCATTGTCTCCAGCAATCCATTGGTACTCGCACGAGCAGTTTTAGTTCTGCCATTTCGAATGGTGTCGTGTGTTGATGCCGCAGCAGATAGCGTAATAATGTGCGATCATCTGATGTTTTTTTTGTACCGTGACCATAACTAACACGAGCAGCTTGAACAATAGCGGAATCGTCCCCCATCACATCAACAAGACAGACGAATCCTTTATCTAAAACAGGAATTTTTTTCCAACGCAATGCGGAAACTTGATCTATATTTTGCATAAAATATTGAATAAATAATTTTAGGTTAATATTATCGGTAGGATATTTTTAAACATGTAAAGGAAAACGGACAAAAAACAAAAAACGAAATTAAAAAGTGCAGAATATATAGAGAAGCCGCAGAGCTAAAAAATATCAAGGCAAGAATTGTAATGTATAAATAAGATTTATCAACAGGAACATTAAATAGAATAAATAGGAAAGAATAATA
>JAITKS010000190.1 GCA_031278315.1 Planctomycetaceae bacterium
AACTGCGCGAGATATTGTTGAAGACAATGGCTCGATATTACATCACGAAAACATTGCGTCATCGGAAAAAGGCTATTATGTCGAAGCAAAAGACTTAAAAGTCGGCGATACTTTTCTTGACGCAAACGGCGAACTTTCAACACTTGCTTTTACAGAACGAGTAGAATTTCCCGAAGGAATAACGGTTTATAATTTCACCGTTGCAGACAATCACAATTACTTTGTAATTGCAAAAACTGATAATTTCGGGCAGACCTGTATTCTTGTACATAATGCGGGAAAAAATTATTATCATCAATTATCTGCGGAACATATTCACGCTGCAAAAATTGAAAAAAATGGCGGGATTGTTGGTATCAATCCTAAAAATGGAAAATCATGGGATCCTTTGCAGGAAGTGCGAGATGCAATGAAAGGAATAACAGCAGAAATCATAAAAATTAAGGCAAAACTTTCCTACCCATATCTTTCTGTTACCGATAGAATTTCATTAGAAAAGCAGTTGAGTGATTTTTCGATTATGCGTGACCGTGTTAGACGTATATTAGGGGAATAAATTATGTATTATACAACAAATCTAAATCGTACAAGTTTAATAAACAATATCCTTAATGCAGATCAATTGGATGATAATGTTGTTATTTCTGCCATTCAATCTTTATATCATGTTGCGGAAGAAGGTGATGAGAAATACTTATTCCAGTTACTGAAAAATAAAAATTACCGGATTGTTACTTGGGCTCTGGTATTTTTATACGTAAATTTTAAGGAAAGAGATAAAATCAAAGAACAAGTTTTTTTGTATGCCTCTCAATACCCTTCTTTATATCCTTTAGATGAACAAGAAGATATATCTGATCTGCAATTGCATTCATTGAGAATTTTACATGATATAGCATTCGATGATGAAAATGCATTAAGAAAATTAATAGAAATCGCAGAAGATTATATCTGGATACCCAGCCCTTCTGATTCTGCGATCAACAATGCCTTTATATGGGAATATCTCGGAGAACATGTTTGTATAAAAATTAAGAGCGAAGAAAGAGATGAACTCATTTGGAATATACGTAGTAAAGCAAGCAATTTAATAAGAAATAAAGTTCGAAAAGCACTGAATTCGTCAAACAATTTTGAAATAGTCTCAAATTAATGATGCAATAATAGAGATTGAGAACAATTTTTAGGAATCGTTATAAAAAATGAAGAGGATTATCGTTTGTTTTTTACCGTATATCCTTACCAAACTGGCCTGAAATAAATGAACATGACAATAAAAACAAAAATAAAAATAAAAACAAAAAATTAAAATGACTATACCAATTACACTTTAAAATTCGTTTTTTATTTTTTTGTGGTTTATGAATTTTTAAACTAACCTTATTTTGTTTTATTTACCACAGAGGACACAGAGAAATATGATTTTGTAATTTTAGATTTTCGTTACAAAAAATAAAACCTGATACGTAAAAACATAATGTATTGTGTCTCTACATTGGTGATTGTATGAGTTTTAACAAGACTACAAATATTTCACTGAATATTTCAAGTTTATTTATTATCAATTTTATTTTTAATCTATATTTTTAATCTATATTTTTAATCTAATTTTTTTTTAATCTTTTTTGTTTTTGTTGCGGCGGAATTATTTCAGGTAGAATTTCCGGCAACAGATTTTTTATCAGTTTTGGATTGGTATTTTTGATTGTTCTCGAATATGTGATTGGAGTTGTTTCTTGTAATTCATTCTGTTCTTGATTTTGATTTTGATCGGCGTTGTTGTTTTTTCTTCTTTTTGTCCATAACGTTAAAGCTGCCGGTAAAGCAATTATCGACGTTATTAAACAACACGCAACTCCTATAACTAAAACACGTCCTAAACTTTGTAAACCTCTGTGCGATGCAATCATCATGCTTCCAAAACCGATTATCGTAGTTAGAGAAGTAATCAATACAGCTATCGCCGTCGACGCAGTAATTCGATATTTTCCAACCTGCGATCGATAGTCATGAATGATATGAACACCGCTGTCAATGCCGATTCCAAGTATAAGAGGTAACACAATTAAATTTGCCGGATTAAGCGGAATATCAACACATCCTAAAATTCCAAACATCATCGCAAACCCAATTAACATCGGCGACATCGCTGCTATCGTGTGCGGTAAATTCATGAAATCGATCATCAACAAAATTGTAATCGCAATCAAAGCGTAAATTGCAGCCATCGTGAAACCTTGCTGTATCTGTAGAGATGATTCATAAGTCTGTAACGGACTCCCCGTTGCTTTCGGATCAATGTCTCTAACAGCTGCAACGAATTTTTTCATTTCATCCATATCCCATATATTAGCCATCGTGTAAATTCTCATTAAATGTTTTCCGCCCCTGCTGATAAACCTCTCTACTAGCGAAGCCGGCAAGTCGTTAATTGTCGGTAATTCGGGATTAGAACTCGACTTTAGATTTTTTAACCGCGTAAGTAAATCACCAGCGACAGCAGCTTGATACATTGACATTCGCGTTTTGTACTCCGCAAGAGGCATACGCCGAAGCGCAGTACGTATATTGTCAAGTTGTTTGATTGTGTCTTGAAATGAAATTTCATACTCGGAAAGATTTAATTTATCGGCAGACGAGTTCGCAGTATGATTGAGAATATTCGTAAGAGAATTTTGCAGTCTTTCGATTGTGTTTCCGATTGCAGTAGGGTCGGCAACTTTAATTTCCGGCGGTCTTTCAGGCAGATTTTCTAACCGCTGCGAAATCTCTCTTATAAGTTGAATTTTTTCCGTATCTTCACTTGGAAAACAAGATACAATCTCTTCGACCGTTATATCAGGATACTTTTGTGCGAATAAATTTTTTCGTCGAAGTAATTCTTCACGAGTATCCGCAATAGAAAGCGCAAACCATACATTTTTCCCGCCTTTTTCGACATCCATCTTGAGTAATTTTTCTTCGAGTACCACACTTTCAAGACCCTCCGGCTGAAGATTTAGAAGATTATGATCATAACGAGTTTTATTGATCCCCAAACAACAAAATGTTACTAATATTGCGATCATAACAAGAGTTAAAACCGGAAAACGAAGCAGCGGTTTGATTGCACATTGAATATCAATCGGAGCCGGATAATTAATAGGCGAGTTATTATTTTTGTCGATTAAAGTCAGTAACGCCGGCAAGAAAACTATAGTTGCAAGTAAACAAAGTAATATTCCTCCGCCTGAAATTATACCGAGTTCGGCAACACCTATAAATTCAGTGAAAGAAGCAGTAAAGAATGCAACCGCAGTTGTAATCGCACCGATAAAAATTCCGGGACCGACAGATTGCGCGGTTTGTTGAAGCGCAGATTCGCTGGTTAAATTTTGCCGTTTAAATTCAATATATCGTGCGATGTAGTGCATACTGAAATCGGTGCCGAGTCCAACGAGCATTGCACCAAATGAAATACTCAAAATATTGAGATGACCAATAACAATAGTGATATAACCCATCGTCCAAGCAAATGCAACAAGCAGAGTCAACATAGCCGCAAGCGGATGACGTATTCCGCCGAAACCTGTAATAAATATTGCAGTTACGCCGATAAACGCAAGAAGAGTCGCTTTGGTCATTGATTCGTTGCTGAGTCTCATTTCATCGTTTTCGAGTATAGGAATACCTGTTAATCCAATTTCGATTTGCGGAGTTGTTTTTTTGACTTCGGCGATAATTTCACGTAACTTGCTAATCGATTCCGTGCCTTGTGCGAGTTGCGATTTGTCAAGATTGACTAATTTGAGAAGTACAAATCCGATTACACCATTTTCAGTCGGGAATAGTAAATAGCTTGTGTTATTTTGCGTACACGCCGCAATTATGTCAGGAACAGAAGCTTGAATATTTTGCGAAAGCGACCAAGGCGATCCATACGACGGACTAGGTTCAAATAGTTTGAAAAGACTAGACGAGAATGATCCGATTTCATGTAAAGTTTTAGCGAGTTCAGCTGATGTAGTGTTGTGATTTAATCTCTGATTGAGTGAGTTGAGTAATTTGTTGATACTAAGCTCATCCCATTTATTTTGCGTGACAATATATTGCGATTCCGCGACAAACCGATTAATCTGTTCGAGTTCACGATTAGGCACATAGTGAAGACCTTTAGAACGTAACGAAGAAATATTGACCCCATGCAAAATACCCGTAAAAAGTTGAGGATATTTTGCAATAGAATCAGCAAGATATTCTAGAACAGGAATAACTTCGGCATTGCCTTTTCCTTCAATGACAATAGTAACTTCGTTATTCTCGCCGAACTCTTTAATGTAATCGAGCCACAATCTATTGAACGTGCTTTTGGGATTGATTAGATCAAGCCGACTCATTTTGAAACCGAGATATTCATAAGACCAATAAATACAAAAAACGGCAACGAATAGAGAAAGAGCGATCACCGAAATCGGATTTCGGCAGCAAATACGAGTTATAACTGTAATAGGAACGGCAAGAATAGACCTGTCCGCCGAACCGCGTGAAAATGAGTTGTGTAACATTAAAGGGAATAATAACAATTTTATAAAAATAAGAAAAGAGCTTTTTTTAAAATAAAAATAAAAACAAAAATTATAGTAATATATCAGTGGAATAATTGTTTGTCTATTTTTTGTAATTTTTAAACACGAAATACACGAAAAGGAACTAACTATCTGTTAAGTCCCGCTAGGGACGACACTTTATTAACCGTAT
>JAITKS010000250.1 GCA_031278315.1 Planctomycetaceae bacterium
TGTTTTTTATACTTTTCATACTTTAAATTTCGGTATTCGTTTTAAACTAAACTCGCCCTGAAAGGGGGCAATCCGCATTAGCGTATGGCAACGCCCTACGGAAAAAATATAACACACCAAAGCCCTGTAAGGACGACAGCAAAAAAATTATTTATGATCTTTGGCTTGCGCCCTTTCAGGGCTTAATTTCAAAGGTGAAACCATTACGTAGGGCGATTGCCCTACGCTAATGCTGATTGCCCTTTCAGGGCGAATTCATAGACAATTTTTTGACTCAAAACAAGTTGCATTTATTAAAAAATATTTCAACGTTTATTGACAATATTTTCGATTACAAAAAATAAAAAAACGAATTTTAAAGTGTAATTGGTATATTAAAAAAAATTAGTATGATTGGTTATATTTATTTCACAATAAAAATTATATCAGTCAAGACGTTGAAAGGATTGGGTTTATTCTTAAATGAGAATGTCAATTTTAGTTTCTCGATATTTTTTCCAATAATCGAATGATTTCATTATTAAACAGTCTTTTTGGGTGAACATATAAATAGTATTTCTCGGCTTCCTGCAACACTTCCTTTTCCGCCTCTGCCGTTTTGGTAAATTTTCATTTCGATACGAACTTTCCGATATTTTGTAATTAGTTTTTCAAAAACATCAATTGCCGGATAACTACGATCATTGTAACTGATAATCCAATACGGAATATTTTCTGATGCTTCAAATAATTTTTCAAATGATTCCGCAACATCTTTTTTCTTATCAAAGCCGCTGAACCGTTGCGGTTCATAACGTTTAATTTTATTGATAAATTGTTTGTCTTTCCAATATTCCGTGAATGTTTCAAGCAAGTGATAAAAACTTTGATAATCTGCATGACTATTACAATACGGCGGATCAAAATAAACCAAATCAATATTTGACAACTCCGGCAACAATTCAAGAATATTTCTATGACAACTGATATTTTGCCGATCATTATGAAATACCGCATTGTTGTATAACGGTAATAGTTCCATAAAAATATCTTTGATAGGACGTACAAGACTTCGGTTACGGCGAATTCGTTCAGAATTACCCGCATAATTTAATGCTTGTGTGTGAGCGAAATGTCCCATAGTAATCTTGCGTGTTACACTTCGGCAAATAATGGTAAACGCCAAAGCTTTTTTATAATCGTTTTGAAGTAATGGGATATTGGCTCTGAAATTGTCTAGGAAAACAGCCTGATCTTGTTCAAAAAAAATATTGGTAAAAAGATGTTCCATAAGTGTCCAATTGTTTTTGTTAGGTGAATCTTGAAAAAGGATATGAATATCGTGATGATCGAGTACCTGTGATTCGTTTTCAATTAACGCCTTTCCGATTTGATAATTAAAGTTCAGAAAATCGTTTGTGATCGTGCTGAAACCAAGTTGCTTGAATAAAAAACTAACAGATTGTGAACCGGCAAAAGCATCAAGAACCGTTCGAATATCTATCGGAATAAATTGACGTATCCAATCCAAATGAGCATATTTCGCTCCTAGATATTGCGGCTCTGGAAACTTGTGAGCAAACGTTCTATATTCTTCAAACAACATCTTGTGCATTACTTTTTTCCTAATTTACCCGTCATTGTTTTTTCCTTATTTTTTTTTGTTTTACATTTCAAAGCATCGACAACCGTGATAACTTCTTTGATTTCGTTCAACAATTTCGGGTATTTTGTTTGAACGATTTCTTTACCGTCATTAAACGAATATTCACCTGCAATTTTCATTGTATTTTCTCCATTAACCATATATCTGGTATTTTTGAAACTTTTTCGCGTTCTGTCGGCTGGCGGACGGGTTTGCCGAGTGGTCGATATGGTAATTCACCTGAAAAGAGTAGATTCATTCGTTTTTTAGCTTCTTCGATATATTTTTTTTCGCGTTCGCATCCCATTGCTCGGCGATCATGTCGGACTGCCGCAAGCATTGCCGAACCAACGCCGCTAAATGGGTCAAGTATCCAATCGTTTTTATCTGTCAACGCTAACACACAACGTTCTACTAATTCGATTGGAAATTGACACGGATGTAACGTTTTTTCAGGATGATTCGCTTTAACGTTTGGAATGTTCCAAAGTCCGGTTTCCCATTCGTGCAACATTAATTTCCAAACATCGCTTGGATTTTTTCCCAATGGATTTCCAGAAGGTTGACCATATTTTGGTCCCGGTTTGAAATGAGTTTTTCCCGGATATTTTGAAGGAACACGCACCGAATCAAGATTAAAAACGTAATCATCAGATTTTGTAAACCAAAGCAAAGTTTCATAACGACCCGAAAATCGAACAGAACAATGTAAGCCGTGTTCAAATGTCCAAATAATTCTGTTGCGTAATTTCAAGCCAAGTTTTTTGAACAACGGATAAAAATAAACATCAAGCGGAAAAACTTCACTTTTTTCAACATAATTTCCAACTTGCCAGCAAAGCGAACCATTGATTGAAAGAACACGGACAATTTGTTGTAACACCGGTTCGATTTCCGACAGATAATTATCAAGGTTCGTTTGAGTTTCGTATTCTTTTCCGATATTATATGGCGGTGACGTAATAATTAGTTTTGCAAAACTGTCTGGGCAAGTTTTCAAAATATCAAGTGTTGTTCCGCAAGCGAATACAATTTCAGCATCGGCGGAAAATGACTCCGCAATGATTTTACGATCTTCCTGAAATAAAGCAGGTTGATGAATCGCTCGCATTTTTATTACAATAATTTGTTAAATTGTTTGTTTATTTTTTTGATATTACAAAATATATGAAATAACAAAAAACGATTTTTTATTTCAACTATTTTGATCGAATAATTACAAAAATAATTATGAGAGTTTCTCTGATTGTTTAAATTTGTTTAAGTGCGTTTAAATTTGAATTTTGTCCCTCAAACCGAATTTTCAAGAGTGAGGAGTATATCAGTGGAATATTTTATTACAATATTTGTAACCGTTCACGGAATTTTTTATTTTTGTGAACATTCAGATTTTAATTTTTAAATTGTTGGTGTTTTTTCTTTTGAATTTTTATAGTTCGATTATTTTTTTTGAGATACGAAATACACAAAAATATAAAATTGTCGAAAAAAATATGAAAGAAAAATTTTCGTATATTTCGTTATTTCGTGCGTTTCGTGATCTTAAAAAAACAATATGACACTGAAATATTACGCTTTTTAGAATTTCCTTGAATATATTTCATAAGGCATAATTGACTAATAATTGAGATTTGCGAAAATGTTGAATCTTTGATTTCAGCCTAGCTTTGAATACTTTATCAATCGACTTTGTATTTTGTCATGTACAAACTATAAATTATCACGTTGCGGCAGGCTATAATCTTATTGTGTTTTTCACGGCAATACAATTTTTAACTGTGCGTCACTTTACAATATCACTTTACAATATCACATTACAATATCACATTACAAATACATTACAAAATTTAATAAACATACTAATCGCATTCGACTTTCAATTGCGAATAGTTTATAAATCCTAATTCAACTTTTCACACATGAAAAAATATTTTATATCCGTTTTATACTGTTTAATTACATTTGTCACACTATCAATCTTTTGTTCTGATACTATTCTTGCTGAAAAAAATAAATTTTACTGGGACACAATTCCCGTCTTTGACGGCGGTCGAACTATGCCGTTGTCTTCATTTGCCCGTCAAATTGTATTCGAGATTTGCGGTACAACTCATCCTTTCTTTAATCAGGATAATACAGCTCTCGCCGAACTTGATCGTATTATTGAAAATGAACGTTTATTAGAATCCAACTCCGTAACGCTAGATAATTCACCCGATAATATTCCTAATCCGCCGATTCCTTCCGACATTAAATCAATCGACACCGGACTCGGTATCGCTTCCGAAGTATTGCGTCATGCTAAACACAATATTACAACAAACCGTATCGAAAGAATACCTTACATGACCTCCGAACAAGCACGAAATATCACCGACAGAATTCGTACACTTATTCCGCCGCAAGGCCGTTATTTTGAACCGTCTGAATTATTGCTCTCATGGATGCTTGAACCTGAAATCTGGGAATTTATTCCTCTTATTTATGTTCCCGAATCCGACTACAGACAACTACAAGGTTTTCCGCTCGTCAATAATACCGGTGCAACTTTAATGCGGGTTTCTATATTTCAACTTAAAAATTCCGATAACTTCAAACTACGGCATTTCGAATTGTCTAAAAAACAACAAAATCCGACTAACCCTGAATTGTCAGACACCGATAAAATCACAGAACGTATTCTCTCCGCACTATTTAATTACGAAAATTTAACTTTTGATCCAAAACGGCACACACCGGCAAAAATGATCGATATACTACAAACAGCTATACCAAAATCGTTCAATACCGCTCAACAAGTTTGGAACGAATTACATAACATCGGAATAAAAAACGAAAACTTAACACCAACAAACGAACCGCAAAATCAAACACACACAACCTCAAAACGATGGAACGAAATTTATGTCGAACTAAATCAATTAGCAGAAAATTTCATCACAAATAGTGAATCCGAACAACAAAAAATTCCAAATATAAACACTGTCGAATTAAGATATGAAAAAATTCTAAATTTAATCAAACTCAATATCGACGAAAGTAACGCTTTCATGCAAAAAATCTATAAAACTCCAATTGCGAAACCAAACACGTCTAATAATAACTCGACTAATTCGACAACGTCAACACAAAACGCAATCGCCGAAAATACTGCCGAAAATACTGCTATTGATCCTGATTTTATCTTACCGCAATTGTTCTCGCCGCAAAATCTTGCCGACAATGAAGCTCAAATTCGACAATGGATTCTGACTTATAATTATGCTCTCAAATCATTGTACCGCGAAGTCGAAGCGGCATATATCGCCTTTTACGATAACGGACGGACACTCAGAGTGATGCCGATTATCTCGGCACAAACGTTAAACGACGCCGACACAGAATTTACCGTAAATCCATGGGCTTCAATGAGACTAATTCTTAACGGAGGCGAAAACGCAATAAGACGTTTTATCGACCCAAATTTCATGCGGACAAAATCTCATATCACAACAACTCCAACAACACAGAATGTAACAACGAATGTAACAACGACTCAAAATACTACAGACATTTCAAACGAATCGCATACTCAAGATACAATATCAATGATCGATCAATTATCTATAACACACCGATTGTCAAATGATGAAACAAAAAATAATAATCTCACAAACAAAAATGATAACTCTAAAAATTCAACTGATCCAAATTCAACTGATCCCAATACAGCAAACAAAGATAATATCAACACGAATAATCGTAACAATAATGTTCAAGATAATAATGATACAAAATCTAATTCAAATGATAATTCGCCGGAAGAAAATATAGACATATTTGAAAACGCTGACACAAATATATATGCCCGTCCCGATTTTACATCCGACGATATTGCAACAGCTTCTTTCGTTGAACCGGTGTTAAAATTACGTATAAATTTTCTTGAAATACTTTACACAACTTTCATTTCGCCGACACGGATAGATGCGCAATCTCAAATGCGTCAAGCATGTTTGACGGTACAGCAACTTATTCGTGAGTGTGCGTTGCGGGCGGAAGTGCAGCGTCATAAGCTTGCGGATTCGGATGAGCAGTTGTCGAAAGAGATATTGAATAAAACGCATTATCCGCTTTACGGCGAAATCGGGATGGAACATTTTTATTTTTCTATTTCGCCGTTTTTTTGGATGATGATTCTTGCAATCGGTTCGATAATTTTCGGAATAGTTGCGATTATTGCTGCATTTTTGTGGCGTGAAATAACAGCAACTATTAACACGCCGGTCGTGAAAAAAATCAGCGAGGAAGAAGCTGCTATTGAAACGGGCAAAGTATCTGTTTCGGAGATGTCTGGAATCAAGTCGGGAATCAAGTCGGGGGTGAAACCGAGTATGAAATCGGGGGTGAAACCGAGTATAAAATCGGAGATTAAGTTGCCCGAAATAAAATCAGACAAGACTACAGACGAAACAATAGATTTGAATTATGTCATGGAATCAATTGTCGCACCTGAATTTTATTCTAGCGGGAAATTAGATTATTCCGACGACAGCTTGATAAGTGAAATGCAATCACAATCACAATCACAATTATCGCAGTTACGAATGCAAACGGAAAAGATGGCTGTCGGCGGTACTTCGGCATGGCAGGAAGTGAAGGCGGATTACACGAATTCGATAGAAGAGGTTATGCTTTGGTTAGGCGTAGGATTTCTTTTAGTATCGATTATTGTTGCGCTAATTGGCGGAGTGATGCGGGCGTTGATTTCGGGATGGGCACCGGTTACGAATATGTATGAGACAGTAATTTTAATGGCGGTATCGGCGGCGGTAATTGGTATTTGGTACACGCTTTATCCGTTGGTGCAGCCGGCGTGTGCGTTAGCGTGGCGTTATACTGAATTTCCAACGTTATCTCAATTTAGTAAATTTTTTAGAACCAATCGAAACGAAAATGCGGACATCACAAATGTTACTGCAAGTGAAGCTGTGATACGTGAAGCGGTGCAGCATTTAGGCGGCAATTATGTCGGGGGTAATATAAAAAGTGATGTTGGTGATTTGTTATCGGACGGAGCTAGTTGGGTTATGTCGAAAGTTGAGAGTGAGAAAAGTTTGGCGGTGTTACGTCAAGTTTTGTTAGCTGTGCCGAGAATTATTTTGATGTTGATTACGTTTTTTATTTTAATGCGGATTTCGTATAGTGATGCTTCGGGTGCAACGGGGTGGGTTGAAAATTTTTCGCAATCGATTGTGATGTTAGACGTGATTGATTTAGTTGTTGTTTTGGTGAGTATTGGTGCTATAGTGTGGTTTGTGCCGCGGATAATTTTATCGATGTTGATATTTTTACCGTTATTATTATTTAAGTCGGGTTCGGTAGCGATGTCGGTTGGGGTATTTTCAAATTCTGATATGCCGGCGGTTTCTAATATTTTGCAAGGTAATTCGATGTCGTCTGTATTTTCGGGAGAGAGTGTATCGGTGTCTGGTGTGATGTTAGACAACAGCGGTTCGATATGGTTTAAGGCGGTACGAAATAAGATTCTTGATCGGAAGTTATTTTTGATAGCTGCTGCGGTGATTGTTTTTCTTGCTGGATTTTTTGCGTATGGTAACACGGCGCAGTTGAATCCGAATTTTAAGCCTTTAACGGCGGTATTACGTAGTAATTTTTGGTTGACTGTTCATGTGATTGCGATAATTGTGAGTTATGCGGCGGCATTTATTGCGTGGAGTATGTCGGTGATTGCGTTGGGGGCGGTGATTTTCGGACGTTATGAGATCGAGTTTGTGAGAGGCCGCAAGGAGTTAAAATTTCCGTTGATGTTTGATATGTTTGTGCCGACGGTTATGAGGTTGATTAAATTTTCTTTATTGCTTTTAGCGGTTGGTACTATTTTGGGTGCGAGGTGGGCGGATTATTCGTGGGGTCGATTTTGGGGATGGGATCCTAAGGAGGTGTGGGCATTAATTACTATTTTATTTTTTGCTATAGTTTTGCATGCGAGGGTTGCGAGGTATTATAGTAAGATTGGTATTATTGTGGGGGCGTTATTTTCGTCGATAGCGGTGATTATGACGTGGTATGGAATAAATTTTGTTTTCAAGGGCAGTGTACATTCATACGGGGCTGGTGCTGCCAATGCTGCTACTTTATTCTTAATAGTTTTTATTACAACGAATCTACTATGGGGAGTTGCAGCAATAGTAAGATACAAGTCGGAGCTCAACAGATAGTAAACTATTCGCGCATAAAAATAAAGTGGTGAGTGGTCAGTAGTTAGTGGTCAGTGGTGAGTTCGCATGCGGAGATTAGTACCGAATCTAAATTCGAATCATTGTAATATATCAGTGAAATTTTTATTTTTTTGAGATTATGAAACACACGAAATTACACGAAAAATCTAAAATTGAAAATCTAAAATTACAAAATCTTCTTTCTCTGTGTTCTCTGCTCTGTGTTCTCTGTGGTTAATAATAAAAAAAAAATCAGAGAAAGATCCGCCGAATTTGTAAAAAAAAAATTGAACAACAAATATTTCACTGATAGATTACGAAAATAATAAACTCGTACAATAACTCAAAAATTTATCAGAAAAACGCATCGTAACTGTCTATTTAAAAATTGAAATTGATAGTTACAATATTACAACGCCGTCTCTAACAGAATTAGGAAATTTTCACACGTAAAAAAAATATATACTAAAACGCTAATTTTGTAATTATTCAATAATCACCATATAGAAAATAAACATAGTAATAAGTCAATATCCTAATCAGCCTGCGTAAGATTTCTTTGACCGGAAATTAAACGAAAACAGCTTAAAATAACTACATAAAATGCTTGTACGATTTCATTTTTTTTTGATAATAATTTTTCTGATAATAAATGTTATATCAATTTTAAACAGACATTGCGTAACCGCACAAATTGATAATAACTCAAAAAACAATAACTCTGAAACTTTACATTATCGGCATTGGTTGGCACCTATCGATAAAATTAACGATTGGCCGCTTAACGAAGAACGATACGTCCCAATGAGACGCGATTTGTTTAACGACCTAATTAACTTTCTCACTACACCATTAGAACAATCAAATAATATCACCGCTAATAGATTTTCACGAATCGTAATGAATGCAAATCTCAAAGGTAATCAACTCGCAAACGGAAAAGGTTACTTTGAAATCATACAAAATAAATCAAACATAAATAACAATCCGCAAAATAACCATCCAGATATTCACCACAATAAAATTATCAATCTCGAACCATGGGGACAATGGATCAATATCATAAATTCAACTGAATATTCAACCACACAAAACAACATTAATAATAACTCTAACTCTAACAATAACTCTAACAATAACTCCAACTCCAACTCTAACAATAACTCTAACTCTACTCAATCAAACGCCCGCTTGATCCGTACTAGCGACAACAGAACTCTGCTCGTCCTGCCGAATATAAATACTCTTCATGACGAAAATACAATAAAATCTGAAACCAATAACAAAGACTCAAATCCTAATTCCCCGCAACGAATTTATTTTGAATGGTCCCTTCGCGGAAAAATCGATATTCAAGACCGGTTGCAATTTGATCTCACGTTTCCGCGTTCTGTCGGTGTTGAGTTTAATATAGAATTACCAGCCGATAAAATACTTACTTGTTCATCCGGTATAGTTCTAGAAAACAAATCTAACATGCAAAATCCGAATTCACGTAATTGGAAAATTCTAATCGGTGCAAAAAATAGCGCAACGATAATTATCGCTAACTCGAATACTCCTCAAGTTAAAAAAACTAATACCGGCTACAGACAATCTATTTTGTACAATATTTCTACATCGGGTCTTGAAGTTACCACGACACTGCTATTTGATCAAAATGATCCCGAAATCGACAGCTTTGAAATAGAATTAGATTCACCGCTCGTTCCTGTTGCTGTACATTCTGGAGACATTACAATTCATTCATCTTTTATAGAACAAATTGAAAACAACAATAGCACTTTATTACGTGTTGATTTGTCAGAAGTTGAAGCGGCACGGCGTCATGAAGTAATGTTAGTTGCACTCGCACCAATTATAACCGGCAACAGCAGATCAGATATAATAGCCGAAGATAATATCTGGAAACTTCCACGAATAAGAGCAGTTTCAAAGAATCTTTTTTGGAAAGAAACACGTTGCTCGATTATCGTTCAACGTCCGTTACAAACGCGGAATTTATCATTTCAAAACAGTGTGCAAGTTCGTCCTATAGCAGAGACCGGACGAACTCCGCACGATACTTTTGAATTGAAATATTTCGACAGCAGCGCACAAGCCGGAATAAATATTTATCAGGCGGAATCACGTATTTCTGTTGACAGCTTCGTTCAAATCCACATAAACGACGATACAATCAGCGGAAATATGAATGCCGTAATTCAAGCAACCGAAGGACAATGTTTCACTTTTACAATTCCTATTTCGCCCAATTGGGTGATTAATTCTGTCAAAGGAATGTCAGGAGACGAAATTACTTCTTGGGATGTCATTCCAGCTAAAGATTTGAAAATTGAACCGAATCATAATTTTCGTAACAATAATAATATTGATTCATATCTTTCACTCCAATTAAAAAAACCTCTCGGCACAGGTGAACTTTTACGTATTCAAATAATCGGCCGATTTCTTACAGATTTACAACGTGAATTTAAACTAACAGAATTTTTGCCGTTATCATTATTGTTACAAAAAAACGAATCACACTTTATAGCAATTCAAACCGAGTTGCCGTCCCGATTACAATACCGTTTACAAAATTCGGCATTGTTTGAAGTACGTGATTTAACGTCACCGAAATTACAACGCTTATTTCTCGAACAACCCGAAGGAATACTGTTGCCGCTTGATATGCGTACTCAAGAAGTTGCGTTTAAAACCAGCAGAGCAAGACCAGATTATACCGCCGCTATTACAAACAAAATAAATATCGGCGAATTCAATTCAACAATGACATTCAAGTTTAATATCAAACCGCGTGAAACAACAATAGAACGAATTTATATCTACTTTGTTAAAACAAAAAATATAAACGATACAAATAATCCAAACGATACAAAAATTTCACCACAGAATCAAATAGATAATAAACGGCAATGGCATTGGGAATTTTCAAATTCAACAACACGGTCTGATCTTTATCGTACAGAAAATTCTCAAATCGCACAAACACGGCTTATCAGCGGACACGAACTCGATGATCTCACGGCGTCGATTGCTGACCAGAATCCGCCGGATAATTTCAAAAAAGGTGAATTGTGGGAAATTAGACTTGCAACTCCGCAAAATTATCCGTTTGAAATAATCGCAAATACACAAATTACAACTGATAATGAAATTGTTATTCCATTTGCAGCTGTACCTTCGGCTTCTGCACAACAAGGTGAAATTTATATTGAATCTGACGGTCAATTTCCTTACAGTATTTTAAGCAAAAAACTGAAATCTATTCCAATTGATATTTTTAATCGTCAATCGAATCAAAATATCAGAGCAGCATTTAAGTTTGACCCAATCGACGAAATAAAACACACAAACGAATTGACCCTGAAATTACAACGTATCGACAAAACAAGCATACCGCCGCAAGCATGGATTTGGTTAATGAAACTTGAAAGTCAGTACGAAATCGATGGTATTGTTAGAAACTGCGTAAATTGTCATATCGAGAATCGAGGTAAAGAATCGCTGCTTGTAACATTGCCGGACGAAATAAAAATTGAAGACGTTCAAGTTATTTGGATCGACAATCAACGAACTACATGGCATAGTAATTCGCCGCAAACTTTAACTGTCGCAATTCCGCCTTCAGTACGTTATCTTACAGTGTCGATTGAATATTCGTACAAAAATAATAATTCTCAAATTGTAACAGAAATTGCACCGAAATATCCTCAAACCGATATTCCGGTATTGACAAAAAATTGTATAACATGGATTAATCGCGATTATAAAATTTTCAACTCGTCTAACAAATTAAACGTATCCGCATTATTCAGAGCAGATATTTTAGAATACGCCGCCAATTTATTTAATCACGATAATAAACAACACAAAGCAAAATTAGCATTACAAAGTTTAATCGAATTGATTTCACAAACAAAAAAAGAACACTCCGAATTGACATGGCAAATGCTGGCAGAAAATGAAAAAATTTTTAATGAATTATTGTTACAAAATATCAGGACGTTTCTTAACGATAAATCTTATGATGCGGCTGCGGCTCGTTTTTATATCGACGTGACAGGATTTTCCAGAAGTCGAATAACGCCGAAATCTGCTGTTATGCCGAAAATCTTTTTGAACGGTAATAACGTTTGCGAAAATAAAACATTATTCATCTCCATCAAGACAGCAAAAAATGGACAAGATGAATTTTCATTTTATTTCATGCCGTTTTTAACTGCAGGAGTATTTCAACATTTCAACGGAAAACAAATAGGCGAAAATACTTGGCTCGCCGATGATGACGCTGTTGCAAAATTTATTCTCAATAGTGTCAACATCGATAATAATAAGGAATCAGTTGGTAAAACTTATGAATCAATTCCGAGTACAACAATAGATAAACCTCGAATGTTGAATATCACAGATTGGATTCGTGCAGTGCAAAAAACTGAAAATATACTTTGGTCTGATACAAATCCGTCGTTTCGGCAAGGTAATATTTCGCCTGATTGGAACGCATATTCAATTTCAGGTTCAGACAACACGGCTTATTTTATCGCCCGTATCAGTTTGTTGAAAAGTTATTATTTGGCGGCGATGTTGGTAATGATCGTGTTAGCGTGTAAACGTCCGATAACGCAGCCGGTGCTATTGATCATAATAATGATTGTGAGTCAAACGGCATATTATTTTTTACCGCCGGCTTATGCCGCTCTGTCAGAAGGAATTTTTACAGGTGCAGCTATTTCTTTTATTTTCGCAATAATTCGTTTCTGTTTATTCGATAAAAATAAAATCGCAACTCAAGAAAAACAATCAAAATCAGAAATTCAATTACCAACAAATCAACAAGAAGGTATAAAGACCATTAACTAAAAAACTTGCTTTCCGACAGATAAACAGACAATTCAACCCAAAAATTAAAGTGAGAGCAGTTTAAATGTCCTGACTCAAAGCTGATTTTGTGAAACAGGTAAACAAATGGTTTGTTGTCTGATCATTTGTTATTGAGATGTTAGAGAAGATGTTGGAGAAGATGTTAGAGAAGTAGTGTTAACGAATATTTTCTGTTGATTGATTAGAGTCAATTTATAGGCTTCTGATTATCCGGCAAATTAAATTTGTAATCGCTACTTTTTCTTTTTGTTTGGAAGTAAGTTAATCGTAATTGATGCTAAAAATTTTTGTAACCGTTCACGTTTTAATTTTTCAGTTGTTGTTTTTTTCTTTTTTATTGCTATATTTCGCATATAGATTTGACAAGTGAAAAAGAACGATTATTGAATATTATTTACAAGTTTTTTATTTAGTCGAACAACTCAAATTAGATATTGAGAATCAGTTACTTTTCGTATGTATTTTGTTTTTTCAATATTTTTTTTCAAACACGAAAATGAACAAAAATACAAAACAACTATAACATCTACCAAATAATTTTAATTTTTTAATAACGATGAAATATTTTAACATAGCCGGTCCTTGTAACGTACAGGATCATTATATGATCAAAGCCTCTAATCGTCTGCAAGGCGTGGAGAAGTTGATAGACAGTAAACAATATTTTGTGATTCACGCAGCACGTCAGAGCGGAAAAACAACGTATTTGAAAGACCTTGCTAAACGTCTTAATGACGAAGGCAAATATTATGCGTTGTGGATTTCGCTTGAACAAGTACAAAATATTATTGAACCGGAAGTTTGCATACCAGAGATAATACGAAATATGAAAGACGAGATCGCCGATACGGATCTCCCACACTGTTTAGACTTCGCACCAAACGCTGATTATACAAATTTTACCGGTGTTCTTAAAACATCACTTAGACAATTTTGTAAGTTACTGGATAAACCATTGGTAATTTTATTTGATGAGGCAGATTGCTTGAGTGAAGGAACATTGATTGCTTTTCTACGTCAATTGCGGGACGGTTACAATAGGCGGCCGGAACAGGTTTTTGTTCATTCTGTTGCATTAGTCGGCATGCGTAATATTCGTGACTATAAAGCAAAGATTCGTCCCGACAGTGCAACGATGGGCAGCGCAAGTCCGTTTAATATTATTAAGAAAGCTTTTACTATAAAAAATTTCACCAAAGATGAAATTATACAACTATATAGTCAACATAC
>JAITKS010000299.1 GCA_031278315.1 Planctomycetaceae bacterium
GTGGTTAGTGGTTAGTTCGCATGCGGAGATTAGTACCGGCTATAAGTTCGAATCACTAACAACTAATTGATGGTTTCAAGTTTTGATTCTTTTAATTTATCATTTAAAAATCCTGTCAATCCTGTAATCTTGTAATCCTGTCAAAAAACAAAACTAAAGATGCAGTCGAGACGACCGCGTTCCCGAAAAAAATAAATTATTCTGCTGATAAATTACAAAAAATCTAAAATTGAAAATCTAAAATTACAAAATATTCTTTCTCTGTGTTCTCTGTGTTCTCTGTGGTTAATAAAAAAATTGTCATATTGTAATTTTGAAAGTTTGCACTAGACTTTGTCTCACAATTTTTGAAACGATTTTAATTTGTCAATTTTAGAATTTCTGTAACGGTTATTAAATCGGCTTTATCGAGATTGATTTATTGTAACGTAAATTGAAAATTGAATTTGATAAAGCCGATTATTCAATTCGCCGCTTGAACATGAATGCTGCTGCAGATAACGTTACTACTGATAATAAAGCTAACGGAATACAATTTAATACGACTTCATTGGCTCCCATGCCCCGCATGAATACTCCTTTGACAATTACTAAATACCATCGCACCGGATTTACAATTGTAATTTGTTGCATCCATATCGGCATGTTCTCAACAGGAGTTGTAAATCCTGATAACATAACCGATGTCGGCAACACTAGAATAACACTAAGAATCGCCTGCTGCTGCGTTTTCGCTAACGAACTAATAAATAATCCTACACCAACAACCGAACACAAAAATAAATCTATCGACAAAATTAACAACACAAACGAACCGCGAAACGGAATATTCAAAATAAAAACTGCAACACACATCATCATAATTACCGAACATGTCGCTAATAATACTACAGAAATTGTCTTGCCGATAAGAATCTCAAACGGAGTTAAAGGTAAAACTAGAAGTTGTTCAAAAGTTCCCATTTCCCGCTCGCGTGCAATCGAAAGAGCTGCAATAATTATTCCAAGAACAGCCGCTAATACACAAATTAAAGACGGAACAGTAGTTTTACGCGGTTCAAGATTAACATTAAACCAGTTTCTCACAACAATTTTTATGCCTGTCTGTTTTCTTACCGAATTATCTATAAACGAATTGATAATACTTGCAGCATAACCTGAAACAATCAGTGCTGCATTTGTCCGTCTGCCGTCGAGTAAAATTTGAATCTCCGCAGTCTGATTTGAATGAAGCCGGCGTGAAAAATCTGCCGGTACGACTATTACGCACATCACCGCTTGCCGATCAAGTAACGGCATAATTTCGCCTTGATATGAAATCGTAACAATATCAGACACGAGCGATGAATGCTCAAAACGTTGCAGCAACGAATATCCTTCGTTACCAACATCTTTATTGTAAATACCGATAGAAATATTTTTGACCTCCTGCGTCACTGTAAAAGATAAAATCAAAAGCTGAAGAAGCGGCGGCACAATCAAAACCAGCCGCATCTTGTAATCACGCAATGAAGTCAATAATTCCTTGATAACTAAATGATAAATTCGTATTAACATTGCTAATACACAAATAATTGTTTTAGGATAAATATATTCAACTGAATATTTGTAACGAAATATTTTTTTAATATTCTTGCCGATTTTTTTGGGGTGACTAATTTATTTATTCTTACACGAAGAAGTTTATCTCTAATCAGAAATAACTAAAAATAGAAATACACGAAATAAAAAAGAATGAATAAGTAAACTAAATTTTCATAATATTTCAATACATAATCATAAATCTGATGTATTATCTATCTACAAATTTTCTGCTGAATTTTGAAAATTTCTTATTCATTATATTTTTATGACCAATCTACATTATTTTTTTTTGTTACAATATCCATAGTTGACTTGTTACCGTGCTGTAGTTATACTCCTTCCCTGTTTTTTGCGATATGCAATTTACGATATGCAATTAAAATTTCCTGCGAGTTATTCATGGACTCGACAGTAACTCAATTGTAACAATTCTGTAGAATTTTTAATTCACGAATCAAGACTCACAAATTAAGAGGTCACGATTTACGATTCATGCTTTATGAAAGCTTTATTGAATTAGAAACCGCAAAAGATATAAAAAAGATGATAACATGATTGAAAACGTGTTTGTTTTACAACTTTTAATTTTACATTTCCATGTTTTCTGTGTATAAAATTTCCGCTGAAATAATACAAAATTCTTATTGAGATTACATGCCGTGATTGTTTTTGTGATTTAGATTATTGTGCTGTACCCGCCTTTTTGCCTATAAGTATTTATTGAAACGATAATTATTCTGTAGGTGAAATCGGCGTTTAAAATAAAATCAAAAACTGGATAGGTATTAAACAGTTCTTAATACGAATTGTATAACCAAATCCAAAATTAGATAACTTTAATTTAAGTAAAAAATTTTAACAAGAAAAGGAGGTGTATTATGACAGCACAAAAAGAAAACCATGACAATCCGGGAATCTTTACACGAGTCTTTAATGCCGATAACTACGAAGTTTTTTGGACAGACGGACACGGCATTATCGAAATGGCTACAAATGAAGAAAATCTAACAGGAGATTCTATCAATAGTTATCTCGCAAGATGTCAGGTTGATAATTTCATGCGCGAAATGTACTCGCCATGGGGAGAATTTGAAGGCATAACCACTTTGAGACAAATTACTCTCAATGAATCTGTACATTATTTAGGACGCAATGCAAAAATTTGTGCGTTTTTACGTCCTAAAGTACAAGCGTTACGTTTCGTTCACGGTCTGGAAAAACAAAATAACACGACCGAACTCGAAGTCGCCGCAGCTATCAGAAATCTGCTCGGAAAATTCGATGAACATCCCGAAGAAAATTTTACAAAATCCGGTTTGTTCAGGTTAATGGAAAATCAACTTCTAAATATAACAACTCAATAAACAAAGTCACATATAATTTGAGTCAATTGAGTCAGAGTTAATTGAGTTAATTGAGTTAGAGTCAATTGAGTTATGAAAGAGTCCTTTCAAATTTTACGGCAATTCAACAATTCAACTTAAATATAAATCAATTTAATATACATATTTTTATACGTACTATGTCAGAGGTAGTTCTTTATACAGACGGAGCTTGCAGCGGTAATCCTGGACCAGGCGGTTGGGGATTTATTTTGCGTCATCCTCAAAGCGGAGCAGAAATTCAACGTTCCGGCGGAAAACCCAATACTACAAATAATCAAATGGAATTAACCGCCGTAATCGAAGGATTAAAAGCACTAAATCGACCGGTAACTGTCGAAATAATAAGTGATTCAAAATACGTACTGCAAGGATTGTCAGAATGGCTGCACGGATGGAAACAAAACGGTTGGAAACGAAAAGAAAAAGGAAAATTCATGCCGATAAAAAATATTGAACTCTGGCGTGAATTAGATTCGTTGACACAAAAACATACAATCACGCTAACTCATGTAAAAGGTCACACCGGTAACATAGACAACGAAAGATGCGACAAACTCGCAACAAATGCAATCTTAAAATACAAACATTAAAATACAAACAACTGTAGAACTTCTCGAAATATTCAATTTGTAATATGCCTGTGAAATTTTTGTAAATCACAACAGTAGAGCCGCAAGATATTGCTCTACTTTGATTAGTCCTAGTTCCGATAGTAACGTTAAGATTTTTAAACGGCGTAGTTTTAGTTTAGTTTAAAATCCTGTAATTCTGTAATTCTGTAATTCTATTTATCATGTCAAATCCGTTGAGCCTGTCAAAAAAACGAAAACAGAAAACCGAATTGTCAAACGTGAAAAATATATGACAAAAAACGGAAACATTAGAATTTCCTTCGTGTGAATGTTGTTCAAAGAAAAACTCAAAACGGTCTTACTTCAAACCCGTGCGTTGCGTTTCCGGCAATGGATGCTGCCCCGCTCGGCAGTGATTCTCGCCTACCACTCTGTTACAACAGATTGGCGAAAACAAGCAGATTACATCAATCGCGGAATTTCAACCGACGCTGAACGATTCGATGATCAAATGCGCACTCTTCGTCGAGAATATAATCCTGTAACACTTGATAATATTGCTGACTGGCTTCGCGGTACACAATCATTGCCGCCGCGGTCCGTTGCTGTTACATTTGATGACGGTTTTGCAGATAACTACGATGTTGCTGCTCCGATCATGGAGAAATACAATATTCGGGGAACTATTTATTTGACGGTCAATGCGGTTCAACGTCAGGAGCTGCCTTGGTTTTGTCGAGCCGCTTTTTTGTTTCAACAAGCAAAAATCAGAAAAACAGTTTTAACTGATACAGAAACAAAAAGAATATGGAATTTGGGAAATCCGCAAGAAAACCATGACGCCTTTGTTCATTACTGCTATCCGTGTGCAAAATTAGTTGGCGAAGAATTACAAAATTATATCGAAAAACTTGAAACATGGTTTGGTTTTCACCTCGACCTAAATAATGTTCACGGAATGATGACATTCGACCAAGCCCGAAAGCTCCGGCAGCAAGGTCATATTATCGGCAATCATACTTTTTCGCATGGTAATATTGCACATATTCAGCAAGAATTTTTGTATCAGGAAATTGCCGAAGCGAATAAAATTTTAGAACAAGAATTAGGCGAACCGGTTGAACATTTTTCGTATCCTCATCCTTGTCTTGAGCCGCAATGGAATAACGCAACTCTTGCCGAAACCAAAAAACTTAACTACAAAACCGCCGTGTTGACAAATTTTGGTTTGGTAACCCGCTCTTGTTTACCTTTACTTCTGCCAAGAATTATGATCAGTAATCAAGATAATAAAGAATTTCGCTGGAAACTTGAAACCGCTTTGGCAGGAATACAAACGTGAAAAAAAACTTTGTCTCAAAAATTATTCACAAAATATTCGCCTGTTTGTCATTGTTACGGCGCGGACGTTTTTTTGTATTGGCTCAAGTTTTTTCAGAGGCGTTTATTCCGAAACGTTTTTTCGGATTAAATAAACACATCTTTTATAGCTTGGCAAAAGATAAACAATTATTGGTATCAACGTCAGATATTGTTGATAAAATTGAGATCGTTTTAGGTACGAAGGAATCGGTTGCAGAAATTGTTCGTGATCTTTATTCAGACGATTCGGCTGCGTTAGAGTTTTATGAAAATTTTTATCACGAAGGTATAGAACCTTGGATCGCCCGATACAATGATAAAGCCGTTGGAGTTGTTTGGCTTTATACAGGTTATTATCTTGCTAATTGGGAAGGTTATGCAGCATGGCTTTTGCAAATTCAAATTGAACCAACAGCAAAATTTGTTGCCAATGTATTTGTCGAACCGTCGCGGCGGGGACAAAAAATTTTCCCGTTAATTATGACTCATTGTACGTCTATTTATTGTAACAATAAATTTTATTCATGCGTTGATGAATCAAATGTTACGTCAATCAAAGCACATGAACGAATTGGTTTTCGATGGTGTGCGGCAGCGTATTATATTCGTTTTTTTCAGAGAACTTATTGTATTTTCTTAACGAAAAAAGACAAAAATTCTTGGAAACGGCGTTGTTTCATGTTACCACGCGGCAAGGCTGTACCGGTTTCGATTTTCGTTTCAGATGCAGATTCAGCAGATTCAGATTTAAATTCAGCAGATTTAATTTCAGATTTCAATTCAAATTCAAATTCAAATTTAAAAATAGAGTAATGAATACACGATTGATAACTACAGAAAGTGAGCTTATTTTATTGGGCGATTCGTGGAATCGTCTTATTGGTACTAATTCGGAAACGAATGCGCCGTTTTATTCGTGGGAGTGGTTTTATAATACGTGGTTATATTTTGGCAAACCGCAAGGTTGGACATTTGCGGTAACGGCGGTTTTTGATGGTGATGAGTTGATAGGAATATTGCCGTTAATTCAGAGTAGAAAAAGATCATTTGGAATTTCGTATCGAGTTTTTTCGTTTTGTGATGTTGGTATATCGCCGCGTAATATGATCTATTTTGATTCGAATCGTGATTCAATTGCGATTTTTCGTGCGATTACTAATAAGCTTTTTGAGGAGCGGAATCTTTGGGATATGCTAGAGTTTTCTAATATTCCTGTAACGTCTTCTTTTCATCGATTTTGTCTTGAAGAAAAAATTCCGCATTCGGCGTTGATACGTTGGCAGGGATTTAGGGCGCCGTATATTGAATTGAACGGAACATTAGATGATTATTTTGAGATGCTTGACGGCAAAACGCGCAAAGATTTGCGGCGTCGAATGCGTAAATTCAAAGAGTATGGGGATAATAAAAAAGTACAATTTTTCGACAGACCTGAGGAAATCGGAGTTGGGTTGGAGTTATTATTTGAGGTTCATCGCCGGAGTTGGAAGGGAGAATTTTCGAATTTGCGGTATCATGAATTTTATAAAAAGATAACATCTATTTTGAGCAAGCGTAATGATGTTATTATTGTAGTTACGATATTAAATTCTATTCCGATTTCGGCTGGTTATATTTTGCAAAACAGTGATACATATTTTTCGTTGGTGAATGACCATGATAAAAAATTTCGAGATATAGCGCCGGGCATGATTCTTTTTGTGCATGAGTTAGATAATTTGATCAATACGGGTAGAAAATTTTTTGATTTCTGTGGGACGGCTTATGATTATAAAGAAAAATTATCTAATGGGATACTTGATCATTCTACGTTTCAGATTTTCAGCAATGGTATCAAGTCGCGATTTCTTTATTCTGCCAAAACTTTTTGGTTACCGTTATTTCGCAAAATCCAAAGAAAGCCGGAACCGGATGATTTAATCACCAAAATAAAACGATTTTAAAAAATCATTTCAATCATTTCAATCACAAAAATCATAGTTCAGACAATTAACCATTTGATCCAAATTTTCAACCTTATTTTTCTGAACTAAACAACATTATTAGTAATGAATCTCCAAAAAAAAAATCTTATTATCTTATTAACAAATCATTTTGGAATCGGTTTTATTGGTGCTAGTAGTGGTGTCTTATCATCATTTATGTTTGGCCAAATTATTGCATAGAAATTTCCCTCACGTTTCGTTTTAAAATTTGATTCCACAATCTTTATCGGAGTATTTACTTGCTGAATATGACTATCTTGCAATAACTCAAGACCAGTTACAATTCTTGTATTTCTTATTTTTGAAAAATCAAATTCTCGATTATCCCCCTTATAACAAACACCAGTAAGTGTCGCAGATGTTAAATTCGATTCTGTTTTCCACATTATCGGTTTGCCGTCAAATTGACTCTCCGCCGTTGTATGAATTATTACCCGAATACCCCCAGCTGAAATTTCATACCGCCGCCCATCAAGCTGCTTAATTCTCGCCCCCATGCCATCAAGATGATACACAATTTCAAACGATTTCGCCCGAAATATATTATTCACCGGACGATCCATACTCGGATGCATACTTCCTTGATTACTAAGCAATCCAACCGCCGTTATTATCTTATTGCCCCTTTGATAATGACGTCCCCAAGCACTCGCAAAATCATTACCATCATGTTGGAATTTAAGTCTGAATACCGCAACAGTTTCATTGTTAGAAATTTTTACCGGTAAATTTTCGTTACGATAATTTTCGTTACGATAATTATCATTATCATTATCAATTACCCAATACCCGATCAAACCTCTCGCTTGCTCCCAAAAAGTATGATACGATGCCGAACCTATTGTACTTTTTGAATCTATCCATGTCGTTCCTATTACATCAAACGCTAATCTATTTTTCACAAAAAGATTTTTTACCTCATGCGGTTTCGCCGGTAATTCTGTAAAATATTTTTTGATCGAATCGTCAATAGAACGCATCGGCACCAGAACCGATGCCTCCGCCGCACTTTGAGCCGGTTTGCTTTTATTCATCTGATTAGTCCTTGCAAGAAACATATTTCTCGTTTTCACGGGCAATCGATCAGAATAACTTCGCGAATGAGGTCCTGCTAACTCTCCCGTCGGTACATGATAACGTATAGCGATCATTTTCCATGTACTGTTTAACAGTTCTTTTGCGGCATTGCGGCAATCCATATCAGCAACCAGATAAAGCATTCGTTCAAGCTCTTCTATCACTACCGGTAAATACGCCGGACTATTATATTCATTGAAAGAATAATTTTCACGAAAATGCGAAAGACTACGCAAAATTCTACGGCGTCCGAAATCTAAAAAATCTTTATTCCGCAATAATTCGCCTGCGGCGGCGGTTACGGTTGCTCCTGTTACGGCAATGTTCGTATATGCCGGACCAACATTGCGTTTCATTATCGCATAACAACAATTTTCAAGCGACTTCTCTGCTTTGATTCGTATATCAGGTTGAAGCCGATGAGCGAAATCGTGTAAGATAATAATCAAAATCGCACCTTGAAAATCTGCCCAATTGTAATCGACCGCAGCCATACGATTAAGCGGCTCTTCAAAATACCAAGGCCAAACACCAAACGTTTTACTATTCGGATCACGATCCTGAAAATCAAGTGTTTTCGACAGAATTTTATTGCCTTCTTCGTGATGGTTCAAATAAGGACTCGCAAGCAAAAATATTGCTCGTTCCATCGCCGCACGAGTCGGATGTACTCGTGTCCCCCGTTCAAAATTTGAGTGGTAGCCCTTCGCCGCTTTATGAGTTCCCCACGGCAAACCATTAGACGAATCAATTTCGTCGTCGTGTCTTTTAATTATATTCAGAATAAGTTGTTCCCGCTCGCTAATAGATTTTTCTGCCGCAGAAACAAACGAATTCAAAATAAAAAACAATGTCAAAAAAAATGTAAAACGAATTTTCATTATTTAGTTATAAGTAGAAAAAAAATTATCGTTACAAAAAATCAAAATATTGATTTCTAGTAATATATCAGTGGAATGATTGTTTTCGTTTTTTTGGTTGTTTACGAATTTTAAATTATCAATAAGTCCCGCAGGGACGACACTTCTTGATAGTTAGCTCTTGTTCGTGTATTTCGTGTTTAAAAATTACAAAAATTTGAAAAAAAATTATTCCACTGATATATTACGATTTCTATTATTTGAAATTACATTAAGCGTGAATTTCAACGATGTCTAAATCATTTAGAACGTAATCTCCTTTAACAATCGTGCCGTCGTGAACCGCACTGCCCCAAACTTTGCCGAATTTTAAGTTTTTTGTGTAGTCTTTATGAATCAATTCGGCGAGGTCGAGTAGTGTTTCGCCTCTTGTTAGTGTGAAAGGTTTATCGCGATCCGGTTCTTTTTTACGCGGGTCTTTTGTGTAGATACGAATAACATTGAGCGATTGATAAATTGCATTACGTAATTCGGTTAAAGATTCGAGAACGTTAGCCGATATTTTAAATTCCCGAAAAGATAACGGACATATTTCGTGAAATAATTCTAATCGTTCAGCCGCTTCGGGAGCATCGATTTTATTCGCTAAAACGAAAGTTTGCGTAAATGCTAAACCGACGTCTTCGTCATCGAGACTTGATTCTACAGCTAGTCTAGTTTTTGTTGTTTGGAGTTTATTGATTACATCTTTTGCCTGTTCCATTCCTGAATCATCACCAAGATCGACCATGAGAAGTGCGATATCTGCGCTGCGTAACATTCCGACGATATACGGTTCAAGAAAATCTGTTGTAATTGGCGGAGTATCGATCAGTTGTATAAATACGTCTTCCCATGCCATCATTCCGGGTTGCGGTTGTTTTGTTGTGAAAGGATATTCTGCGATTTCAGGAGTTGCACGTGTCAACGAGGCTAGTAATTGACTCTTACCCGCATTAGGACCGCCAATAATTACCGCCGTTCCTGCTCCTTGACGCGGAATACGAAACGACCTCGCTCCTCCTCCGCTGCTGCCGCCGCGAGACTTCTGCGATTCTATATCTTTTTTGACTTGTGATATTTGTGTCTTCAATTTGGCTTGAAGATGATCCGTTCCTTTATGCTTGGGCATTTCTGCAAGCATAATTTGAAGCCAACGCAATTCGTCTTCGGGTGTTTCGGCTCGCCGATAATTATCTTCAGCTTTTTTGTATTGTTGTGTCAGGTTAGCAGGCATTTTATTTTATTGAATTTAGTAAGGTTAAGGATTAGGAATTAGGAATTAGTTAATTTATCAGCGTAAATTTAATACGAATAATACGAAAAAAATCAATTCAACATATAATTGGAGATTGATAAATGTAACAAACGAAAAATTCTTGTCGAGATACAAGACTTTGCGTCTCTGCATTTCAATTTTATTTATTGTAACGAAAATTGAAATTTCAAGCGTGACGGATATATTTTTAGTTGATTATCATTTCAGGGTTGTCATCTTTGTCAACTAGATTAGGGGCGGCAACTTCTTCGGGCGGCTTGTTAAGCGGACCATGAATGAAATTAAAAGTACGATTTTTTCCGGCTTTTTTTGCTGCTTGTAACGCTTTTTCCAGACATTGAAAAACTTCCGCCTGCGTTTGAGTTCCTAGAGCTTCAGCGATTCCGCATGTTAATTGCAGATGGATTTCACGATTAATATTTTTACATACGAATCTTGTTTTTTCGCACAGTTGCCGTATTCGTTCAATTTCTGTTATTGTTTTTTGCAATCCGATATTTTGTGTTACGATTAAATAACAGTTACCGCGATAAATTCCGACCAGATCGGATTTGTCGAATTTTCCCTCGATTGATTGACCAAAAACTTTTAGAATTTGATCGGCGGGAATTATTCCGTACTCGTCATTGACTTCACCGAATCGTACGAAGTCGAGCAGTGCGAAAGTGAATTGTCTAGTTTGTTGCCGTTTTTGTTGCCACAAGTTATGTATTGTAGTTTCTAAACCGATTCGGCTTCTGATTCCGAGTTGTTCGTCGATGAATAATTGTTGCGGAATATTATCTATGCGGTTTTCGTATAAAACGACACTGATATACGTTTTATCTTGTAAGTCTCTTAATCTGTGTCTTGCGACTCGCAAACTTCCTAACTCTCGTAGTAATCTATTTGCTGCTTCATCGGTAGTAGATTGACGAATAATATTAAGATTGTTGAGTGTAGTTTCAACTTGAGCAGATTGTTCCATATTTGCGTAATCAACTTCTTCAGCGAGGTAACGTAATTCGCCGAACTCATCTAAACGTTCAAGCATTTGTTGTGAAATAGCTGCTTGCGTTTCAAGATAATTTTTACAATCGTCTTCTAATTCTGTTACGAATTGTTCGATATTTTCTTTTTTAATTGAGCCGCGCAAACATCGAATACGCCAATCAAGCTCTGCCGCAAAACGGCCGCTTTTCATCATCACCGTATTAAGACGCAGCAACGACGTCTCGACTTGTTTATCATTGACAAGCCAAGATTCCGTACTCTGTTCGCCGAGCATTTCGGAAATATCCTCATCGAAAATTTCTTGTTCAGGGAGCATAAAAGACAGATCGTCTTCTTGGATTTCCAGTAGATCGCTGACATCGGCTGTTGTCAATGTTTCCATAATCTGTTCGAGTCCGTCTTCTTCAGGCGATGCCGTTTGTGCGGGAACTTCGATTATAGGATTAATAGGTAATGAATTTTTACGCCGCTTGAAAATTTTGGTAAAATCAAAAATCGGAATTCGATAAGCAATACTTTCTGATACAAATTTAATTGTAGATTGAGGAATGACTGCGTTGATAATAAGATTTAATGTTTGTTTAGTGTTAGGATGTCCTTTTTGAAGCATAACGGCAGCATTGTATCCAATAAGAATACATATTATCGCATTTGAAATTATAAGGAACAGCATCAAATTCATAAAGAATTATATGTAGTTATTAAATGTAATATATCAGGCGGATTTTTTGTTTTAATCTCTGCAACGCGATTGTAAAATTCACGTGTAAAAGATCCATCGAAACCTTCACGCTATAGAATCAGAATTATCAGGAATGAATAAAGGACGAAATAATTTCAACAAATTATACAATACTAAATATTCAAGAAAAGACCAATTAAAAATATTACACCGAATATTATAATTTGCGTTTTGGGTCTTTTTGAAATTACGAAATTCACGAAATAACAAAGTACACGAAAATTTGTAATATATACTCATTGTACTTTAAAATTAGGTTTTATTTTTTGTAACGAAAAAGGTGACCAGTCCCGCAAAAAAACAATTATTCCACTGATATTTTTTTCAATTTATTAAATTTGACCGACGTTTATCATGACGTCTTCTAACTTGACATTATCATCCTCAAGAGATTGTTTGAGC
>JAITKS010000301.1 GCA_031278315.1 Planctomycetaceae bacterium
ATTTTTTAGTAATTCACTTAAATTTAAAATCTAAAATTACAAAATCTGATTTCTCTGATTTCTCTGTGTTCTCTGTGTCCTCTGTGGTTAATAAAAAAAATATTCCACTGATATATTACTAAAAAACGAATTTTAAAGTGTAATTGGTATATTTTTAGAGGAATTTCCGTAATGATATACCATTCTTACTTAATAATTTCGTCTTGACGTTTATTTTATGAATTGTTATTATTTGCGGGTTGTTTTTAATTCGTCAACAACAATTTAATTATGAGTTACCATCTCAACAAAGAGCAAATTCAGAAACTTCAAAAGCAGTATTACAAGAATCGCGGTCATTGTTTTTTTGGATCGTATTCGTGTAGTGATTGCGTTTGCTCGCGGATATACAGTTTCTGATATTACTTTAATTTTTATACTTGCCTGCGATACGATACGTCGTTATTTTCGCTTGTATAAAGAAGTACAAGGATGAATTACAGACTCGACTCACTGAAAAATTTCACATCGCAAAAAAAATTACGAATTTTAAAGTAGAAAGAGTATATCTTACATAATGTCACATTTTTTAGGAAAAGAGATCATTCACGAATAGACTCTGACCTAATAAATTTCACTAAAATATTACAATATTTATTTAATTATTTAATTATTTAATTGATTGATTGATTGGAGACATTGAGTTATGAAAAAGAACAAGAGGTATCGAATGTTTTATTTTTTCTTGGGTTTGTCGTTGTTTTTGATTTATTTTGTCGGTTGTCAGGCAGATTTTATTGCGGGCAATTTGGCATTTCATCCGGTAAAATATCCTAAAGGTAATTGGAATTCAAGAAATCTGACGAATGAGGTTTCGACAGAAGTTAGTTTTCGCAACACAAAAAATCAGGTATTGGTTGGGCAATATTTTGAGTATCAAAAAATTCGGAAAATCGTTACAGAACCTTTTAATCATTCGGATCATCTTAATAATTCGGATCATCTGGCTGACGCGGTACAAGGTTCTATTTTGTATTGTCACGGTAATGCAGAAAATATATCACATCTAGCTGATTTGGCGTTGCAATTGAGTTGTGATTTACGTTGCAATATATTGGTTTTCGATTATGCCGGTTACGGGAAAAGTGACGGCAAACCAACCGCAAAAGGGATTCTTGATGACGGGCGTGCTGCAAGGGATTGGTTGGCAGCGCATGACGGAATTTCGCGTGAACAGGTGATTGTGTATGGTCAATCGCTTGGCGGAAGTGTTGCAGTGGATATTGCCGCCAAAGATGGGGCAAAAGGATTGATCGTGGAGAGTTCATTCACTTCGCTTAGCGATATGGGGCGTGAACTGTTTCCGATGTTACCTGTAAATTATTTGTTACGTGAACGTTTAGCTTCGGTTGAAAAGATCAACAAGGTAACATGTCCGGTGTTTATCAGTCACGGTAAATCAGACCGAGTTATTCCTTTTTCTCAGGGGCAACGCCTTTTTGAGAACGCCAAAGACCCAAAAACATTTTATATTCCGCCATTGGGTTATGATTATCATTCCGCACCCCATTGCGATGAACACCGTGAAAAATTAAAGGAATTTATTCATTCTATTCCCAATAATGAGTAACTATTCAGTTGTTTTTCCTTACTGCTATGAGCGGCGGAATAATTGTTTGTCTATTTTTTGTAACGAAAAAGGTAACCGTTCAAGCATAAAAATAAATCAGACCTTTCAGGGAGGGTTTGATTAATCCTTAAAATCACTACATATAACGATGACCGCAAAAATTCCACTGATATATTACCAATATTTTTGTATTTGCTGGTTAAGTTTATTAAAATTCACGGATTAACCCGTCAATTAGTTCTTTTGCTTTGTCCCAATCTACTTTACTTGCCCAGTATGTGCTTTTACCTTTATCGGTAATAGAATAGTAGCGTCGTCTTGCTCCAGTTTCTTCTGTTCCCCAATATGATTTAACGAGTCCGGCTTTTTCAAGTCGTCGGAAGGCGGAGTAAAGAGTCGCTTCTTTCAGTTCGTAGATATTACCAGTAATTCCTTGAATTCGTTTATTGATTTCGTACCCGTAGGTATCGCCTTTGATCAAGTTAGCAAGAATAATTGTTTCAGTATGTCCGCGAATCAAATCTGAAGTCATAAACGAAAAACCGGGCAAACCTGTTTTAGCAGCTTGTTGGCTATCGTCTGATTTTGATAATTTCTTTTGCATAAAATCAATTTATAAAATTTGTAACTGTTATCAATAGTGTGTGTAAATTTATCGCAGTTTTAAACTGCTTTCATTTGATTTTTCGGTTCGAGCTGCCTGTTTACCTATTGGCAAACAGACTTTTTAATGAATAACACTAATATACTTTTCAGTAATCTATACTTTTCACACTTTAAATTTCGGTATTCGTTTTAAACTAAAATCGCCCTGAAAGGGCAACAGGATTATAACCCGCCCCACTCGGGGCGGGTAACAATTCCCCCCCCTCACCGAAGCCCTGAAAGGGCGATCGGATATTGGAGTAATATCAACGCACAAAGAAAAATAACAATAATTAATGATTTGTTGTTAATAAGGTAATAAGGTTGGTTTGTGATGGTCTCGTTGG
>JAITKS010000306.1 GCA_031278315.1 Planctomycetaceae bacterium
ATTTTTTAGTAATTCACTTAAATTTAAAATCTAAAATTACAAAATCTGATTTCTCTGATTTCTCTGTGTTCTCTGTGTCCTCTGTGGTTAATAAAAAAAATATTCCACTGATATATTACGTTTTTTCAATAGCTTTTTCTGCTAGTAAAGAACCGGCATTTTTAGCAGCGGTTAGTTGGTCTTGTGTTGGTCGAAATTTTGATTTGATTGGTTCCGTAACCAAAGTCCATCCTGACTCTTTAACCCATCGATCCAAAATATCGATAGACTGCGCACCCCATCCATAAGACCCAAACACCGCTGCAAACTTCGAGGAAAATTTCAAACCGCGAATATATGTCAACACAGCAGAAATCTGCGGCATTACTTGCATGTTCAATGTTGAACTGCCAATAGCAACGCCGACTGCATCAAGCATTTCTGTTGCTATTTCTGTCAACGAACTTTTACGCACATGAAACATTCGCACGTCAATATTTCCCGAAACACTAACAACACCATTAAGAATCTCATTTGCGATTTGCGTTGTACTTTCCCACATTGAATCGTAAATAATTAACACTTTTCGAACATACTCGCCCGACGCCCATCTCTTGTACGCATCTACAATATCAGCAACATGAGAACGCCAAATTAAACCATGAGACGGCGCAATTATCTTTATCGGAATATTCGATGCAACAGAAAGCACAGCTTGAACTTGCTTACTGTACGGCGTAACAATGTTGGCATAATAACTTTTAGCTTCACGTAAAATTATGTCTAGTGAATACTCATCATCGAATCGGGCAGCTGTTGCTAAATGCTGCCCGAATGCGTCCATTGAAAAAAGTAACTCATCATCTGGAACATAAGTAAACATCGACTCGGGCCAATGAACCATCGGCGTATTGATAAAAACAAGTTTACGCTTGCCAAGAGAAATAATTTCCTCGTTTGCAACAATTTGAATTTTCCACGAATCGGTATCATTGAAATAACCCGTTAAAGCTTCACGGCATTTTGCATTACATAAAAGAACAGCATTGGGTAAATACCGTAAAAGTTCACCGATTCCGCCCGCATGATCCGGTTCAGCATGGTTACAGACTACATAGTCAACTTGATCAAGCGCAGTATGCGAAGCGATATTTTTGATCAAATAGTCAACGTATGGAGCTTTAACAGAATCAATAACTGCTGTTTTTTCATCTTGAATAAGATATGAATTGTAAGTTGCACCTCTCCAAGTGTCGAAACTATGAAAATCTCGGACGTTCCAATCAACAAATCCGACCCAATGAATATTTTTCGCCAGTTCTTCTGACATTTTTAATTCTCCTTATGAATTTTATTGAATATTTTTTGACAGTTTTTAAGCAGTTCTCTTTTGAATTTTCAAGTGTGAGAAATATCTCTATCGAAGCAGACGGCTCGAACCGAAAATTAAATTGAGAACAGTTTAAAATATTACACTAATAAAAAAAATGTAATCGCTCTTGTTATTATGTCAATGCCCCTCTCTGTCCTGAATTTCATAATACAATACGTAAAAGCTTGCAGTCCGATAAGTAAGCAGACAGTTCGACTCAGAAATTAAAAATGAAAGTAATTGTAATATTTCAGTGAAATATTTCCGTGATATATTCAGTATAAAATTCAGTATAAAATTCAGTGTAAAATTCAGTGTAAAATTTATAGGCATGTTAAAACCCGGACAATCACCAATGTAGAGACATAAGGCGTTGTGTTTCTATAGATCAGGTTTTATTTTTTGTAACGAAAAATCTAACATTACAAAATTATATTTCTATGTGTTCTCTGTGATCTCTGCGTTCTCTGTGATCTCTGTGTCCCTGCGGTTAATAAAACAAAAATTCCACTGAGAGATATTACGAGCAATTTAAAATTTCCCTACTTGTTATGTTTTTGTGTCTTGCTATAATCTTGCCCCTGCAAGTTAGAGTAGATATCTAAAAACTTAACTTATAAAAACTCAACTTATATTTAAACACGAAACACAACAAAAATCAAAATACACAAAAAATATAATACAATACACATAGTTTTTAGAAATTCCTCTGACAGTATAAATAACCGTAGTCCATATCGCGAATTTCGGTAAACTTATACACTCACTTCAAATTTATTAAACTGTTCCCGCTTTAATTTCAGTTCGAACAATCAGCCTGCCAAACTTTTTAGCGAAATATTAATTGTACCGCCGAAAATTATAGCACGATGTTTATTTCAACAAACTGACAAAGTTATCGAAATTATCGAAATTAAAAATGTGAACAGCTCACAACTTAACCAAATCACTTTAACCCCAAAAATGGAGAACCCCAAAATGGTAATGAAAAAATTTCTTAACAACCCCGAAAACATAACTACTGAACTTTTACAAGGTTACGCATTAGCGTATTCCGATAGAATTAAACTCGTTTCTGATCGTATAGTAGTTCGTGCAAATCCCAAATCGAAAGATAAAATTGCACTTATCACTCTCGGAGGCGCCGGACACGAACCCGCACTTAGCGGCTTTGTCGGTGAAGGTTTACTTGATGCGTCTGTCGTTGGCGATATTTTCGCTGCACCAGGTGCTCCGCGCATACTCGAAGCATTGAATATGTTTAAAGATTACGCCGGAATTGTTCTCGTGATTCTTAATCACGCAGGCGACGTAATGAATGGTAACATGGCTTACGAAATGGCAATCAAAGAAGGAATCAATGTTAAAAAAATTCTTACTGCCGAAGATATCGCCGCCGGAATAGACGCTGTTCTCGATGACCGCCGCGGACTCGGCGGCTGCGTGCCATTGTATAAAATTGCCGGAGCAGCAGCCGAAGAAGGTAAATCTATCGATCAAGTTCTAGCTGTTGCTGAAAAATTTAATAACTCAATGGCAACTCTAGCTGTAACAATGAAAACGGCAACTCATCCGCAATCGGGTCAATATGTTTCCGATCTCGCTGACGACGAAATGATGATCGGAATGGGACAACACGGCGAAGGAGGCGCAGTCGGTCCGCAAAAAATATTAACCGCCGATCAAACCGCAGAAGAAATGATAAAACGCCTAATTCCAGCCGTAAAATTACAGAAAAATGATAAAGCTCTACTAATAATAAACGGCTCGGGCGCAACTACATTAATGGAAATGTTTATCGTTTTCAGAAAAGCACATCAGATTTTAACAGATGCCGGTATCAATGTCGTATCCGGACGATGTGAAGAAATCCTAACCGTTCAAGAAGCAGCCGGTTTCCAAATGTTTCTTGCAAAACTTGATGACGAAACTCAAAAATATCTCAATGCTCCAAGTAACGCTCCATATTGGGTAACAAAATAATAACATAATTTTTTTAGGTAATTTCTAAAAAAACTCATGTAAAATTTATTTTTAACAGGAACGCACCTCGACCGCATATTAAACGTTTTTTGTACAAAAACAATGCAGGCGTGATGTCTGCGTTCCTGCGAAAAACTAACTGGGTTGCGGGTAATATATCAGTGTAATATTTGTTTTTCAACAATTTTCAACCTTGAGAAATTTCACTGATATATTACGATTGCGGATATTCTGTCTGTGCAAATTTATTGGACAGCAAAAGCCTAATTTGCGTTCAGAATAACCGCAATCCTTTTAAACTGTTCTCACTTTTCTCACGTTAATTTTCGGTTCAAAACGTCTCGAAGAAATATTTACTGAATATTTACTGATTAGTTACAATATTTTCATTTTCAGGTATTCCCCATTCTCCGATTGTTTCTTCCTCGTTATTAGATTCGTTTTGTGGTAACTCTTGAGCTGCTTCTTCTAACTCGACTCGTTTTTTGAAAAATTCTGTTGCAAGATTAGGTTCTTCAGGCGTAAGAATATCTTGCAAAATTTCACTGCGGCGGCGTAACGAAAATATAATCAATCCGCCAAACAAAACTATTGCCGTAACAAAAATAATCAACAATTCTATTAAACTAAAAGTAAACATCGAAAAATTTTTCCAATATATTAAAAACGAAAACCAAAAAACAAAAACCAAAAACCAAAATTTAACTCGCGAGAAATATACCAATAATAATTGTTTGTTAATAATCATGTCTCTATTTCTGCCGCCCTTTAATAGAAAAGAAAACGGTTACAATATATTAGACTCTCAATAGAGACTCAAAGCATTGTGTCTCTACATTGGTGATTGTTTGTGTTTTCAAATGCCTACAAATATTTCACTCAAATATTTCACTGATATGTTACATATTTTTTGTTACATTTAATGCTTCTTCTAAATTGAGTTTTTTTTCGTAGATCGCTTTTCCTACAATACAAGCTGAAATATTTAATGAATTAAGCTTTTTTATATCTTCAATTGAAGTAATTCCGCCTGATGCAATAATTGGAAAAGGAACAGCATCTCTCATCGCAACAATTTCATTGAAATTTGGACCTTCCAGCATTCCGTCTTTTGTTATATCGGTATAAATGACAGCAGCTAGTTTTAAGTTTACAAATTTTTGAGCAAGTTTAACTGCATTTGTTTTACTCGTTTCCAACCATCCCTCAGTTACAACTTGACCATTGCGGGCATCAATTCCAAGTACGATTTTATACGGAAATTTTTCGCACATTTGCTGAAACCAATCCGGCTCTTTCAATGCCAGAGTTCCAATTACGACTCGCTCAATTCCATTATCGAGATAGTCTTGAATTGTATCTTCACATCTTATTCCTCCGCCGATTTCAACAGGAATATTTATTGTCCGTCCAATTTCAATCACAATATCCCGATTGACCGGTTTCTTATCTTTTGCGCCGTTCAGATCAACGACATGAATCATTTCTGCCCCGCATGAAGTCCAATACTTTGCAACTTCAATCGGATTACTTGAATAAACTGTCTCATTATTGTAATCGCCCTGTTTCAGACGAACACATTGAGCATTTAAAATATCTATCGCCGGTAAAATTTTCATCAGACTACTTTATAAAATTTTATACAATATTTTTTTATACAATATTTGTTGTGTTGTTTTAAATATTCTACTGATATATTACGAAATATATTACGAAATTGCTAAACGAAATTTGTTAAATGTTTCCGGTTATTATCAAAGCAGGACTGCCGAGCTTTATTCCGGTATATTTCGAGATAAATTGACACTTTACCTTGAATAAATAACAAATCGTTTGCGGTATTTGTTCTGAATTGTATTCGATAAGAGTTTCATAGTTTGCCAGTCCCTTCGAGATAATCATGTCTGTAGTTTTGAATATATCTATAAAAGACTTGCTGCATTGTTCTAAAATTGTTCCTACGGCGTCATTTCCGTTGTCGATAACATTTACGATTTTGTCAAGTCCGATTTGAGTTGCGTCTATTTTAGTTGCATCATTTAGCACCGCTGCCCCTCGTACTACAGCAGTAATTTTGACATTCGGAAAAACTCGTTTTAACTCCTCAATTAAAATTCGATCACAAACGATTTCTCCGCTGTTGTCAAGCAAGTATAAAATATGTTTCGCCCTTTTCGCACATTCAATAAACTTATCAACCTCGCCGTCAATCTGCTTTTGCATCGCCGATTCAATCGAGTTGATAATAGCATTATCTGTCCAATCACCCCGAACAGCAAAATCAATAGAATTTCCGGCAATCGCAAGTTGCGTTGCTGCATGAATAGGATTATCTGATTTCCGTACACGTTCAAAAAGAGAATCAATCAATCCGAGCATAAGCTCATTTGAACGGAATTTCGGAACAGCATAAGGATCATTATTCTTCGTTTCATTACGAATAATACGTTGAACATCCTGCGCAACAAGAGGCGGAATATTCGTAAAACCTTTCTCTTGCAATAACACAAATACTTTTTTCAATACAACGGCATGAATTGATTCGTCCCCAGTTGCAAAACGAGACGCTTCAAGGGATTGCCTAGCAAGACAAAGCACACAATCGAGCGATACGGGCATTTCAAGAATTATTGTTGATAGGATAATCAATACGCATACCATATTATAATTTCGACAATACTTTAGCGTATTTATTAAAGTAAAACCAGCTTACATAAATAAGCAAGTTGCTCAAACCAAAAATTAATATTAATGTAAGAGCAGGTTAAAAACATTGTTCGGGAGCAATTTTAATCTCAAACGGAAAACTACACAAAATATACTCACCAGACTTGAAATTTCAAGAGACAACAGTTTAAAAATAATGTCTCACTAATAATTCAATTTTAAATAAAATCGTCACGAACACGAAAGAAAATAAATTATTCCATCCGAAATAATCCGTTGAACAATTCCAGCTTTGTCAACATAGATACAACCGGATGTACGTAACTTTTTCATAACTTAAAAATTTTTTATGTTATTTTGTTGAATCTTCAGTTTTTAATTCTTCTATCCTGCATCCGGTTTGTTTTCCCGAAAAGGCAATTCCAAGAAGAATAACTTTGCCAAGATATTTGTTGTAATAACGACGATCATGAATTTGTTTCATTGCTTCGTTGAGTAAAGTGTCTATTTTGGTTTCAGCATGATATTTGATCTCGGCAACTACGGTTAAATTCGGTTGTTCCCAAACAGCGTCGGAGCGTCCGATATTGTT
>JAITKS010000399.1 GCA_031278315.1 Planctomycetaceae bacterium
TTTCGTATGAAACTTACAAACAATTAATTGCTTGCATAAAATCAACAATTAGGAGTAAAAGTTATGTCCACATCAGCAGCAAAAAAATATTATGCCGAAGCCAAAAGAATAGGTATAGCAGAAGGTAGAGCTGAAGGTAGAGCTGAAGGTAGAGCTGAAGGTATAGCTGAAGGTATAGCTGAAGGTATAGCAGAAGGTGAAGCAGAAGGCAGAGCTATAAGTATAATTCGTATTTTGCGAAAGCGTCTTGACGAGCCGTCGGTCGAATTGCAAAATAAGATAATGAATATTCAATCGATATCTGAACTTGATGAGCTTTTAGATTTTGCATTTAATTGTGTATCGCTTGGTGAATTTGAGACAGCGTTTAATTGACAAGTTTCTTGTCGATATTAAACGAAAAAAACGTCTTGTGAGCAGCAAATAATTCATGAATTTTGAATTAAAAATTCTGATGAAATATTATACATGCCGTATTATGAAATTCTGCGATACGAAGATGTAAAAATTTGTTTTCTCGGGCTAATCCAGAAAATTCAAACGAGAGCAGATTAAAACAAATTATTAGAGATTTACATTTAGAATAATTCCTGCTATTGAAAACAAAATGTTAATGATTACAATATTTCTTTCGCATCGTTTGAGAGCGAAATCGTCAAATTGTCAATGGCTTGTTTGGCTTTTGTTTTAAAATGATTTTAAATTAACTATTTGTACTTTAAATTTCGGCCGGTTATTGTTGCTTGTTTATTTTTGGAAGGCAAGCTTTTGAATGAATATCTTTTTAGACGCCGGAAATCATAGTACGAGTTGTTTAGATGTCTTGATAAAAACAAACGAGCTAATGAAATTAAACAAACATAAACATTAAACAAATTCAAAAAAAATGAAACTTATTACAACTATACTAGCATCAATTGTTATTTTACTAATTTCCGTAACAATAAATGCAGATACTTACGACTTGCAAGTTAGATCACGATCTGGAAACGAAATTAACTATACAACTATAAAAATAAATCCTCAAGAGGTTACATTTCTGTATATGCCGGTACGAAATGAAATGCAAGACAGAATCAAAACATTACTTGATCATGCCAAAACAAACGGTTCTCGGCTAATAAATTTAATGTCAAAAATTGCAATTGATCCCAATCTTAAAAATAAAATTTTTCTCGGTACGCTGCCCAAAGACCCTAATATCAGACCAGACTTCAAAGATACTATTGTCATTCGCGATCTTATAAATATTCCTGATGCTAAAAACTATCTTGAACGTGAAAAAATTATTATTGATCTTGAAAAACAGGGTGTTAAAACAATCTCATCTGCTGATTTAATCGGCGGACAAGCATTTCGATACGCCGACGATAAACGGCCGCACGTCGTTATTATGATTAGCGACGATCACTACAAAGCCGACAAATGGATGCCGCCGCTAATTGAGAAATTTCAAAATGAAAATGAACTTTATTTTACAATTCTACATGGCGAGGGCAGTAATATTTTTCATAATATTGATGAGCTTGATTCTGCGGATTCTCTTGTAATATATTTTCGTCGGCTGGCATTACGAAGCGACCAATTAGATAAAGTCAAAAAATTTGTTGATTCAGGACGCGGAATAGTCGGTTTACGAACTGCGTGTCATGGATTTTCGGTCGGAGGAAAAATTAAACCTGATCATAAATCATGGCATGAATTCGACAATAAGATTCTAGGAAGTAACTATCACGGACATGGCGAGGATAATCTCGGAAGTGAGATTTCAAACAATCCCGAATTAGAAAATTCGCCTATTCTGCAAGATGTTAAACCTTCAACTTGGCACAGTACGGGTTCTGTTTATTTTATGAATCCTGTCAAGGACGACGCTATAATTTATCAGTATGCTCATTCTTCTGAAACTTTGAAACCTGAAAATCAAAAGAAAAAGAAGATAACAGAAAAAATTCCTGTAACATGGACAAGAATGCATGGAAAAACAAAAATTGCTTTTACTGCTCTTGGTCATTGGGATGACGTTAAAGAACCGCCATTTCAAAAAGTTTTTCTCAATTTGATCAAGTGGTCTGTTGATAAAAAAAGAGATTGAGTCAGAAAATTCAATAGTGTTTGTTTGTAGGTTGTACTTGTAATTATTTTAAAACCGTATTGTTATACGATACGTATATCTATATTGATTAAAATTTGAGTTATTAGAGATTTGTTATTTTGTTAAAACATGACATAAAGACGCATTATAACAAATTTCTAAAAGCTCTTTTTTTTCGGCTATGAATTTGTGTATTTTGTTATTTTGTGTATTTTGTAATCTCAAAAAAACTAAATATTTCACTGACATATTATGAAATTTATTATCTAGATTTTCTATTCTTCTTTTAATTTATTGTAGAGAGTTTTTAGACTTATTCTTAATTCTTCGGCGGCTTTTACTTTGTTTCCGGCGTTTCTTTTTATTGCTTCTAGGATTGCTTTGTTTTCGAGTTCGCGTAGAGTGGGCGGCGATTCGGTATTTGTTGAATCGAGCGGTGCGGACTTGGAATCGACGGTAATTTCAGATTGTACTGAATCTGGTGTATTTATAGTTGTGTTATTTTTTGTTGGGATAGAAGTATTTACAATTGGCAAGAGTATGGAAGAATCTAAGGCGTTTTTACAAACTTCTGGTCTATTTTCGGCGTTACGTTTTTGAATTGGTATGTTTGTGGTTAATTCTGTTGTTGAATTGCGTGAATCTATTAGTTCGGGGAGTGAATCGATATCTATCGGCAGTTTATCAGCGAGGACTAAAGCGTGTTCGATTGTATTTGCTAGTTGTCTGATATTACCTGGCCAATCGTAATTTATTAATCGGTTGAAGGCTTGTTTTGTGAAGATATCGGGAGTATTGTTTTTATCTTTAGATTGATCGATTTTCAGATTTGGCCGGAATCTTTTTACTAGTTGTTGAATTAGGTCGGGCAAGTCTTCGAGTCGTTCTCGCAGGGCGGGCAGTCTTATGATGAATGTATTGATTCGGAACCATAAATCTTCGCGGAAATCTCCGGTGTTGACCATTGATTCGAGATCTTTTAGTGTTGCGCAAATTACGCGGACGTTACAAAGGGTTGTTGTATTATCGCCGATTTTGCGGATTTCACCGTTTTCAAGAAATCTTAGTAATTTAGATTGCATTGTTTTGGACAGTTCACCGATTTCGTCTAAAAACAGGGTTCCGCCGTTAGCTATTTCGAGCAAGCCGGTACGATTAGAATCTGCGCCGGTGAAGCTTCCTTTGCGGTGTCCGAACAGTTCGCTTTCGATTAAATTTTCGGGCAATGCGCCGCAGTTGACTGCAATAAACGGATTAGTTGAGCGGAGGCTATGAGAATGAATAGATTTTGCAACTAATTCTTTACCGGATCCTGTTTCGCCGAGTATAACAACGGTAGAATCAGTACGGGCTATGCGATTGATGAGTTTTCGCACGCTTTGCATAGGAGCAGAGTTACCTATTAATTCTTCATCGGCAAAATGTGATTTCATTAACCAGAGCCAAATTAAAGCCGCAAGGACTTTGAAAAAAATGCATTTTACTATGAGTTTCGGTGATATTAGTGATATAAGTCTGGGAGTAAAAGTTTGTTTATTGATATGTAAACTTGTGGTTCAAACCGAAAATTTAAGTTAGTGCTATTGAAAAATTTTATTGTAAAGCGAGTTGTGGTGAACAAAGAATGTGTAATTTCTGAAAACGATCAAAGGTGAAATAATATTACGTAACGTACCATGAATTTCGGAAATATAAAGGTGAGGAGTAAAAAATCTGACCAACAGGCGAGTCGGCGGTTCAAACCGAAAATTCAAGAGAGAACAATTTAAAAGGAGAAAAAATTATAAAAAATTTTTTTTGAATGTAAATGAGAATAGAAAAATTAGATAATATTTATGCAGATTATTAAACGTAAAATATATCGAAAGAGAAAAAAGTTTGTAATGTTTTTTTTCTTTGATGAAATTTTCGGTGATTAAAAACAAGGTTTTTTACGGACGAGTACTCATGAGTTACCGATTTTGTTTTTTCGGCGAGATCGGGCGGCGACCGCGTTAGAATCGTAGCGGTGAGAATTACGATTCGTGACGTTCTAAAATTAATTTACGAATTAATTTCGGATCAATTTCGTTATTCACCAATCAAATATCGTGTACATTCAGGAAAACTTGAAGTCAATAACTCTGCTGGATTATATTGGAGCGGTTTGATCTTTTGCAATCTATTGAAACAGAAATTAAATCTGTTACAACATAGTATGAAAGTTTTGGATAAAAGGGTGATAATGCGGTGCGGTGAATGTTTAAGTATAAAAAATTAAATTATGGAATATAAAATCAGAAAAATAAAATCAGATAAGATTAAGATATAGTAGATATAGTAATGGAGCAATTGATTGTAGATATTGCTGAAAACAAAGTTTCACGAAGTATAAAACCGGTTTACAAAACGGCGGATACGGCATTGTATAACGATGATTGTTTAGAAATCATGAGTAGATTTCCCGATAATTATGTAGAT
>JAITKS010000138.1 GCA_031278315.1 Planctomycetaceae bacterium
CAGCAAAAAATTATTTATGATCTTTAGGCTTGCGCCCTTTCAGGGCTTAATTTCAAAGGTGAAACCATTACGTAGGGCGACTGCCCTACGCTAATGCTGATTGCCCTTTCAGGGCGAATTTGCGGACAATTTTTTAACTCAAAAAAAATTGTATTTATTAAAAAATATTGCAACGTTTATTGACAATATTTTAAATTAAAAAAAATAAAAAACGAATTTTAAAGTGTAATTGGTATATTTATCCTAAACAAAAATTATGCAAACTACCGCTTTACCTATTAATGTTAATAAAATTCAAACGTATGACTCTGTATATTTCAACATTGCCGGACATTGTAATGCGAAATGACAGTAATCGTTTTTTTGAACAACTTGAACTAAAACTTGCTAAAAGGTCTTATGCCTTTATAACAAAAATAAAAAGTTTTTTAGGCCGGAAGTTACGAAGCTGGTCAGACTAAAACAGAACGCACAATCCAAAATATGAAATTTGTCCCGCTAAAACAACAGGGAGCTTATTGTATTGAACTCGATTTACGAGGTGATGATCGAGGCCGATTTACACGATTATTTTGTGCCGGCGAGCTGAAACAAATCGGACATACAAAACCGATTGTTAATGTGAATCATTCATTTACGCAGCAACGTGGGACGATTCGCGGTTTACATTTTCAGTATCCTCCTGATTGTGAAATCAAAATTGTGAAATGTATTCGCGGCGCGGTTTGGGATTGTATTGTTGACATACGCAAGGGGTCATCAACGTTTCTAAAGTGGGACGCTGTTGAATTGACAGACAATAATAATCGAATGATTTATGTTCCCGAAGGTTTTGCACACGGATTTCAAACACTATCGGATAATGCGGAATTACTTTATTTTCATACAAATTTTTATGTTCCGCAAAATGAGGGCGGTTTACGGTTTGATGATCCTGTATTAAACATTGATTGGTCTTTACCGACAAAATTTATGTCGGAGCGGGACAAACAGCATCAACTCATTGCACCGGAATTTGAAGGAGTTTCGCTAACATGAAATGTCGATTTTGTCAAAAAGAATTAACACACGTTTTTGCAGACTTCGGCACAGCTCCGCCGGCAAATTCGTTTTTAAAACTGGAACAACTTGATGAAGGTGAGATTTACTATCCATTAAAGGTGTACGTTTGTGATAATTGTTTTCTCGTTCAGATTAACGAATTTAAACGTTCAACAGAAATATTTTCAGACGAATATGTTTATTTCAGCAGTATATCAAAGTCGTGGCTTGAACATGCGCAAAGATATGTAGAAATGATGATTTTGCGTTTTGGAATTAATTCAAACTCATTGGTCATTGAAATAGCGTCGAATGATGGATATTTATTGCAATATGTTAAAGAAAAGAAAATCCCGTGTCTTGGAATTGAACCGGCAACTTGTACTGCTAATGTTGCAAGATCAAAGGGGATTCCTGTTATTGATAAGTTTTTCGGAACGGAATTAGCAGCCGGCTTAAAAAATAAAAAACAACAAGCTGATTTACTATTGGGCAACAACGTATTAGCTCATGTTCCCGATATTAACGATTTCGTAGCGGGACTCAAGACAGCACTCAAATCAAGCGGTACAATCACAATGGAATTTCCGCATTTGATGCGGCTAATTGAGGGAAAACAATTTGATACGATTTATCATGAACATTTTTCGTATTTATCGTTTCATGCGGTTTGCAAAATTTTTGAATCGCACGGTTTGAAAATAGATGACGTTGAAGAAATTCCAACACACGGCGGATCGTTACGGATATTTGCGAGTCATGTTGAGAATGATAATTTATCAATTTCAAAAAATGTAAATAAATTGCTTGAGAAAGAGAATCAATGCGGTATGACGTCAATTGATTATTACAAGAATTTTCAGCAGCAGATTGAAAAAATCAAGATTAGTTTTATTCGTTTTTTAATTGAGTGTAAGACAGCAGACAAACATGTTGCAGCTTATGGTGCGGCGGCAAAGGGAAACACGTTATTAAATTTTTGCGGTATTAAAGCGGATTTAATAGATTTCGTTTCAGACAGAGCGGAATCAAAACAAGGCAAATATTTACCGGGCAGTCGAATCCCAGTTTACTCAGAGAATGAAATAAAAAAACGGAAACCGGATTACATCGTTATTTTCCCTTGGAATATCCGTGATGAAATTGAAAATCAACTAGACTACGTGAAAACTTGGAACGGAAAATTAGTTACAGTTATACCCGAATTAAAAATCACATAAAAACATCATCACATAGCAACATCATCACATAAAAAAATCACCGCATAGCAACATCATCACATAAAAAAATCACCACATAGCAATATCACCACATAAAAAAATCACCACATAGTAATATCATCACATAAAAAAATCATCACGTAGCAACATCATCACATAGCAACATCATCACATAGCAACATCACCACATAAAAACATCACCGCATAGCAACATCATCACATAAAAAAATCATCACATAAAAAAAATCATATTGAAAACCAATGAAAATACTTGTTACTGGTTCAACTGGATTTATTGGACGTTATGTTGTTGATCGATTAGCAGCAGCTGGACAAGAGGTTGTTGCGGCATCAACGAAAGCAGATAATCGATTGGATTATGTTACGTATATTCCGTGTGATTTGGCTGTTGAGCGAAACGATTTTTATGAATTTTTTGGGTGTCCTGATGCGATAATTCATTTAGCTTGGCGGGGCTTACCGAATTACAATGAGTTGTTTCATATTGAGCAAAACCTTTGGACGAGTTATCGTTTTTTGAAACAGATGGTCGAATCGGGAACACGAAATATTACGGTAATTGGAACTTGTTTTGAGTATGGATTACAAGAGGGCTGTTTATCGGAGGACTTGCATGTTGTTCCGAACACGGTTTACGGCATTGCGAAAAACACGCTGCGGATTTTTTTAGAAGAGTTGAATAAAAAAATTCCGTTTGATTTCAAGTGGATTCGGTTATTTTATGTGTATGGTGAGGGACAAAATAAAAATTCGATTTTGGAACAACTAAAGTCAGCGATAGACTGCGGCGAAACAATTTTCAACATGAGCGGCGGCGAGCAGCTTCGTGATTATTTACCTGTAGAAACGGCTGCTGAAAACATTGTAAAGATTGTGTTACAGAATAAAGTGCAAGGAATAATAAATAATTGTTGCGGCAAACCAATTTCGATCCGCCGTTTGGTTGAAGAATATTTAGAAAAAACCGCAAAGAATATCAAACTCAATCTTGGTTATTATCCATACACAATATATGAACCTTTCGCCTTTTGGGGGAATACAAAAAAGTTAAACTTGATCACAATAAATAAAGAACTGTAAATTCACATAATATAAAAATAGTTTATAAACATAAAATTGTAACATGCAACTAACGAAGTGTGTCAGGAGACTATATGAAACTATACATGGATAATAATTTTTGTACTGTGTACAAATTGGATTTCAACAGGTTATCAAAATATATTAGTGATAATGCAATTGATGTTGAAATTACAGATGATTTGGACAAAGCCGAAGTGGTAATACTGGGACTTTGTGCAGCATTTGAAGCAGACGAAAAACGTTCTTATGAACTTATTAAAAGTATTAGTACTGATAAAAAATGCTACGTTTATGGTTGTTATACTAAGGTTAGAGAGGACATAGTAAAAAATTTTACCCATGTTAAATATTTTTTTACGTGGGAAATTGAGAAAATGGCACAGGAGATAGTACGATCAAATCAAATACATTGCTCCCTGTTAGAGTATGAGCTACCAACAAATTTTCGTAGAGAACATGAATATCGAGTATTTGATTCCCAAAAAAGCTTTGTGGCGATAACAACCGGATGTTCCTTTGAGTGTACCTATTGCCCGCATAAACTCGGAGCAGGTCCCCCAACTGTTATTGAAGCAGAGACAATACTAAAGCAGGTAAGTTTATTGTTAGAGCAGGGTACACGTACAATATTCTTAACAGGCATAGATACGGCTGCATACAGTAAAATCGCGAATGTTCCTTTTTCAACATTGTTACAGAGGATTCTGTTAATTGCAGAGAGAGAGAGAGAGAGAGAGAGAGACAGAGAGCTTTCCTTCATGCAGGAATTTGTTTGTAGAAATGAATATTATGTTATCCAGTTACGTAGTAAATCTGAATTCTAGACCAAACACCACATTC
>JAITKS010000245.1 GCA_031278315.1 Planctomycetaceae bacterium
AAAGGGCAATCAGCATTAGCGTAGGGCAACGCCCTACGGAAAAATATAACACACCAAAGCCCTGTAAGGGCGGCAGCAAAAAATTATTTATGATCTTTAGGCTTGCGCCCTTTCAGGGCGAATTTGCGGACAATTTTTTGACTCAAAAACAAATTGTAGTTATTAAAAATTATTGCAACGTTTATTGACAATAGTTTCTATTACAAAAAATAAAAAACGAATTTTAAAGTGTAATTGGTATAGATAATTTTGTGTATTTTTGATGGGTTTGCAGAAGTACATTCAATTCAAATACATTAAAAAAACATTGAAAATGAGGATATTGTTCATTAATTTTTTTGGAAAGTACAGTTACTATATTCATGTTCAATTTAAATATCCGGTTTAAATATCACAGTTAATAAATATTAAAGTATGAAACATTTTTTATCATTTTTTACTATTAGAAAAATTGCAGTATTTTTTGTTGCAATATTTATGATTATAGCCGTATGTTTTGCGGTCAGTTATTTTCGTCAATTTGTTTATGTTGGTCGAACCTGTCTTATAGACGAATTAATTACTCTTTCCAGTCAAACAAATAATAAGACTCTCAAAGAATCCTGTTATGGTTTAGCCTGCTTGTATTACGCACGACTCGGTAAGTCAAATAAAATTCGTAAGTTATCTAAAAAAGCACGTCCAGGATTGGTTACAGAAAGTTATAGACAACTCATTCAAAAAATGATATTAGATAATAAGGTCGAAGAAGCACTTAATATTGCTCTTTCAATTGAAGATCAAAATACCAAAAGTTTGTGTCTCGCAACAATACAAAGACACTACTCAATCATAGGTGATTATGATCGTGCATTTGATATTTCACAAAAAATTTCACGTTCTTTCCGCTTTTGGGTAATAAGGGACGTACTAGTGTTTCAGTTCGTATATGGTAACAAAACCGAAGCTGTCAATTCATTACGGACTTTAGAATCTTATAAAAGTAAAATAAAAATACTGAATATATTTGCCCAATTATACAATAGTACAAAAAATATCGGCGACGCTAAAACAATACTAAAAGAAGCTGAAAGCTATCTTGTATTTCTCGAAAATGAACATGATAAAATTGAATGTCTAATTGATCTAACAGAAACAAAATTTAAGTTAGGTTTAATCACATACCAAGACACCGGCTCCATTTGGCAGGAGACCATAACAAAAATTACAATGATTGATCTGTCAAATCAAAAAGAACACAACTTAATAAAAATTGAATTACTAAAAAATTTGATCAAATCACAAGCTGCAACAGGTCATTTTACATTGGCAAAAAATACTACAGATTCAATTATCAAACAGGTAAATTTAATTAATAACCCCTCATTCGACGAGAATAGAACCAATGATTATTTGCTGAGTGACTTAGCTTATAATTTGTCCGATTACGGATTATGGGAATGTATTTTGAAATTACTAAATGAAATCAAAGATATTACATTTTTTGCCGACTGCTTTAAGAATTCTTTAGAAAAGTTATACACCGAAAATCATATAGACGCCGCACTGGAATTACTAAAACAGACACAAACACAATCCGAATATATTTCCAATCTTTTTTTTGATAAAAAAGTTATCGAGACCAAAATCGTTATGTATGCTTATATCGCAATTAACAACCAGACAGCAGATTTTGATCTTTCACATATTATCAATAATATTTTCGATATTGATATAAAAGTCAAAGTATTATCTCGTATTGCACTGGGTAAAATCAAGTCGGGCGATTCAGAACTCGCATATACTATTATTGAACACGCCGCCGAACAACTCAATCAACATCCAACCAAAGATACAATTGATACTATCAGAAAAAAAATAACATTATTGTCTGTTGTACAAACATTCTTATCACACTCAGAAATAAATTGTATAAAAAAATTTATCGATAAATATTGTTCAAAATTAAATGATAAAAATATTTATGAGATAGAAATTCAATTTGTTAATACCGTTACAAAATCAACTGAACTGATTCTTGAAAATGAACCAGAAAAAGCGAAAAAAGAACTAAAAAGAATTGTAGAAATTCTAACTCCAAAAATATTTTATGAGAATGCCGAGATTGTAACCGAATATGTAACTATATTGACTATAGTATATTTTTTATTGGCAGATTCTTTTTTGAAATCTGAAAATATTTCTGAGTTAGAATCTTTATCAACCGATGCCAAATTATTTGTTAATATCGAGCAATACTATGTACATCGACTTGTTCAAATATATGCTAAAAGCGGTAGATTTCATGACGCAAATTGGATGCTTTTGTATTTAATTGATCATCAATCCGATTTATACAGAATTGCAGTAGGATGTTTGGCAGCTGAACTAATTAAACACGACAATTACACAACCGCATTACACGTTATACGCAACATTAAAGACTCGCCTAATGATATTAAAATCGACATAAAAATGTCTGTACTAGCATTAGCCTGTGAAAATTTATTTCCACTCCAAAATATAGATTTCTTGTTACAAAAAACTGAAAATTTTGAAAATAAAATAGATATTAAAAAATACATTTTAAGTCCCAAAGCAATACAAGCCTCTTCTATTTTTGAATATGAATAGTCAATTAAATAATTACAGTAATATATCAATGGAAATTTTTTTGAGATTACAAAACACACGAAATATGGAATAATTATTGTTATCGGGAACGCGGTCGTCTCGGCCGCATCTTTAGGAGTTTTTTTTGAATAGATTTTATAAGGAGTATTTATGATAACGACAGGTAAAATTATCGCATTTAAGAACAATGCAACAAACAATAACAACAAAAGTGTTATACCGGATAATATTAAACATAAATTTTTTTCGTTAATAGTTTATTTAGAAAATGTAGGAATTATTGACAGAAGTTTTTTTTATGTTGAAGACAACAAACTAGTCGTTGTTTGTCAATTTTTTTATTTATGGAAGCATGAATTAAATTGAAATAAATAAAACAGAATTAATAACAGTATAACAATAAACACATCAGCGGCGGCAACTATACTCATTGTACTTTAAAATTCGGTATTATTTTTTGTAACGAAAAATAAAACCGAATTCTAAAGTACAATGAGTATATTACAAATTACCAAATCTGATTTCTCTGTGTCCTCTGTGGTAAATATATCTGAGAATGCAGCTAAAGATATAGTTTGGCCGTTAACGGATATAATTAAAGCTGCGGAGGAAAAATCATGGGTAATTGATGGAACTCTTGCTGAAGCGATCGACAGAGGTGCAACGCGGCGTAACGAGCTTAACAATGTTGATATTAATGATATAGATACGGAAATATTCAGACCGCCAATAAACATACCAATCAAATCCGATTGATCAATTTCTGTAACTATAAACTTGTAACTTAACTTAACTTTAATTTAATTGTTTGAAATATGACCGATAAAAAAGAAATTGTTTATCAAATATGTTATGATGATCACTGTCCTTCAATTTATGATCTTCGCGATGATCCTGCATGGGGATTGTCAGAAGAAGTTCGTCAGTTGATTAGTGCTGTTTTGGAAGATGATGACTCATCAGAGTATCTTTTCGAGGGAGACGGCTGCTGGCACGGAAATGCACACGGCAGCTTTGAAATTATTCAGGTTCCTTATATATGGTCAGACAGCAAAGATCAACGTTCCTCATACGAGATGTATGTATGTTCGGGTTGCGGCATAGTGAGATATCCTAATCCGCGGCAATTGGATTTTGCTTGTCCAGATGATGCAGCTTTTCTTATTAAGCGATGGAAATCTAAAGAACCATGTTTTCTTGCTGACGAGCTATTATTACTTGATAGCGATTATCCAATGTTTACTAATAAATACACGAATACAAGACGGCTCGGTGATATCTATTTTAATTTTAGTGATGAGTATAGAAAACAACGGTCATTTTCTGTTTTTCGTACTGATTATTTTGATGGTACTTTTTATTCGTCTGAAAAAGATTGTAGTTATGACGCACTTTGTAACCGGCTTATCAAAGATATAGAAGAAATATTACGGTGTGAAAACGGCATAGAAGCTTCGCTTTTACCCGGAGATAAGTTTAATGAGTTGTTTTGGATCGATCCGATTTTTATCAAACAGAGGGAAATTTTTATAGAGTTTTGCGGTATGAATTTGGAAAAGTTGGATTTGGCATTAATACTTAATTCACGTTTGACCGAGCGTTTTAGGCAATCAAATTTATCGGGATTGGAATTTCAACCGTTACGAATGAAAAATCGTTTTTTTCCAGATTATAAGGAACAATTTGTTGCAGTTACTATGTCATCTATTGAGGATAGAGTGAGTTTTGTTGATGATCCGTGCTATACAGAAAAACATTGTGAAGTTTGTAATTGTACAAGCTATAGAGACCCTACTCCTCAAGACCCAAACTTTCAAGATTGGATACGTTACAAAGACAAAAATAAGTCATATCGCAAAAAAAATATTCTACCCAAACAGTATGTTCCAGATTTTCCTTGGTTCTATACTTCTGTGTATCAGGGTATTTTGATCAAACCGGAGGTAATGGCTTTGTTGCATGATGTTGATTTGTCGTTTGCTAAAATAAAAGAAATTGAAATTGTGTGAATGATATTGTTAGCGCAACGAAAATGATCATGCAGCAGTATTAGCTTCGATAGAATATGAAAATATATGGTTACATTTATAGAAATATTGAAAAACGAATTAAGGTAATATATCAGTGGAATTTTTGCGGCATCGTTATATGAAGCAATTTTAAGGATTAATCAAATCAGCCCTGAAAGGGCGTCAGTATCTTGGAATCAATAATAATAATGATAATTTCGTGTTTAAAAAATTTTTGTAAAATTTCTCAGAAGTTTTAAGTTTATTTTTAGCCAACCTTATTTTTCACCTTATTTTTCCGAACAAAACAACCTTAGTAGCCAAAGATATACCTTTCTTATTTAATAATTTGTCTTGACGTTTATTTTATGAATTGTTATTATTTGCGAGTTGTTTTTAATTCGTCAACAACAATTTAATTATGAATTACCGTCTCACCAAAGAGCAAATTCGGAAACCTCAAAAGCAGTATTACAAGAATCGCAGTCATTGTTTTTCGGATCGTATTCGTGTAGTGATTTGCGATTGCTCGCGGATATACAGTTTCAGAGATTGCTTTAATTTTTATGCTTGACTGTGATACGATACGTCGTTATTTTCGCTTGTATAAAGAAGGCGGGATCAATTGTTTTGTGGAAGAGTATCGCAAAAAAAATTACCGAATTTTAAAGTAGAAAAAGTATAGCGGCGGACTTTGGAGTATGTTGTACAAATTTTACAAACAATTAGGCAGGTCTGATAGGTAGGTAGGTCTGATCTATAAAAATATAATAGGAATAAATAATGTCAGTTACAGGTGCGATTACTCTTTTTACAAAGAGAGATGATTTTGATAATATTTATGCTTTACTTGACCAATCGTTGGCAATTTTTGAGCTTGAAACTAATGCCCAATTGAGTTACTGCACAGAGGATGTACATGATGAATGGGCGATGTTTCAAAGGTTACGTGATGGAATTGATACCGATTTTCATGATATTGATGTGAATACATGTTTCGGTGAAACAAATCAAGTTAATGTTGATTTTGTTAACTCGATTGATTTTTCTAAAAAGACGTTGACACTATGGACATCGGATGCCCAGTTGCCGGATATATTTGGAGACTTAATAGACAATTTTCCGCAAGATATTATTACAGACGGTTTGTATCAATGCCGCGTAACTAGTGTTGGAGTGTCAATTGGTTATCAAGACATTTACACTCCGTATGAAGCTCAGAATAATGAAGACGGTATTTTTTTCGGGCGGGCTTTTTATAGATTTTGTATAAACTTGCACAACTCGGCTAATGATTGTAAAGTTTTTAGACGTTTGGTTAGAAAATCACCTGAATTCAAAGAGTTAAAACGTAAACTAGAATCATTCGCAGGAAAACTAAATGATTGTATTTATTGGGAGTAACTACACACAAAATTTTGTAATTTACAATTGAATCCGTTTGAGATTTTGAAAAACAATAAACGTCATTTTTATAATTTCATAAAATGAAATGAAATATAAGCTATCAAAAAATGCCGTGGAGTAGGGCTGCCGCTTTTAAAACAAAAGGTAATATATCAGTGGAATAATTATTGTTATCGGGAACGCGGTCGTCTCGACCGCATCTTTCGTTTTGTTTTTTTGACAGGATTACAAGATTGACAGGATTTTTAAATGATAAATTAAAAGAATCAAAACTTGAAACCATCAATTAGTTGTTAGTGATTTGAACTTATAATCCGTGATAATTTCTGCATACGAACTAAACTACTATCCTGTAAATCCTGTAATCCTGTTTATCCTGTCAAAAAAAATATTCCACTGATATATTACAAAAAATTTTCACCGACATATTACGTTTATTCTGTAACGTAGAGACACAAGACATTGTGTCTCTACACATCAGGTTTTATTTTTTGTAACGAAAAATGTAACTGTTCACGCATAAAACTAGAATCGCCCTTTCAGGGCAATTTTAGTTTAAAACGAATACCGAAATTTAAAGTGTGAAAAGTATATATTGCAGCAGCTATAACTATAAACGATCGAATGATTTCTTTTTTAATTTACAATTTTTTGATGTGTATTGTTGATATCTTACTATTATCTTTAGTTTGGTTTCGACCTTCTTTGCCGTTGTTTAAATTGATTTGTTTGTGCGCGGTTGGTTGTTTTGCGGCTGTTTTTTTGGGACTTGGAAATTTTGTATTCGTTTCACATGGTTTGGCATGGCACGGCAGCGGTTTTTTAATTGGTATCGGTTTAATTCTGATTTTGCGCAACAAAAAATCGATAAGCAGAGTCTGTTTGTCTATTTTGTCTTTTGCGGCGGCAGTTGTAATTTTGATTTTTAGCGTTATCGCTTTGTTTATTGAACCTGCCGCAATTGAAATATTACATTACAAATATAAAACAGATTTAATAACAAAACCAATTCGGATTGCATTTCTTGCTGATTTTCAAACAGATAATATCGGTAATTATGAACGCCGAACATTGAATCTGCTCAAGAATCAAAATGCCGACTTGATTATTTTAGGCGGTGATTACATTCAAGCACGTAATAAGGAAATGGAAAAGAATCTTATTGACAAATTTAATTTATTGTTAAAGGAAGTAAACTTGCAAGCGAAATTCGGCGTTTATGCAATCAAAGGTAATCAGGAAGAAGGATGTTGGTATGATTAGCGGCAGTCTTTTGAAGATACAGGTATAATTGCGTTGAATAATACATATTGGAAAAATATCGGCAACGAGTTGTGTGTAGTTTTTGTGTCGATGCGAAGTTCATTTTCACCGCGTAAAATAGTCGATTTGACACATTCTTTTGATCGGAACAAGCGGTCATTGAAACAGTGTTTTGTTTTGACGGCGGGTCATGCTCCATGTTATGCGTTGGCAGAACAAGATGCACATATTATGCTAGCCGGACATACACACGGAGGACAAATTCATATTCCGTTTTTCGGTCCTTTATTCAATTTTACGAAAGGATTACCAAGACTATGGTCAAGCGGTGAACACAAATTACCAAATGGATCAATTTTAATAGTAAGTAAAGGAACAGGAATGGAAAGAGGAATAGCTCCTCGTGTAAGATTCAATTGCAAACCGGATTTTCTCATAATCGACATTGTACCTGATATGCAATTCAAAAAATAAAATAATATATCCGCGTATTTTTTTGTCTTTTTGAAATCATGAATCACGAAATAACGAAACACACGAATCGCACGAAATAACGAAATAACGAAAATTATCTGTAAAAAATTTTTCGTGTTTTTCGTGTTTTTCGTGTAATTTCGTGTGTTTCGTATTAAAAAAATTTCCACTGATATATTACAAACATGAACGTTCACAAAATAAAAAAATTCCGTGAACGTTTATTTTGTATTTAATATGAAGCAGCTTTGACATCATAGATTTTTGGATCGTAATACCAAGAATCAAAATATTCGCGTTCTATTTTGTAGTAATCGAAAGTTTCGTCATCTTGTAGATTTTTTTTGATCAAACCGTATTTCTGCATTTCTCTGATATAATCTTTATTCGGACGAAATCCTGACATATCAAAACGTTTATCTTGCTCAAGTTTTTTTCGTGTACGATTTAGACTTTGTACAATTTCTTTGAATAACGGATCGTTTTTATTCTCGAAAACAATTCTCGAACAGATACCAAGTCCCCCTGAATCTTTTGCAAGCGGCGCACGAAGTAAAAACGATTTTTCCGGCTCCGAAATATTAACAATCGTTCCTGCCCATCCGAGATGATGCCCCTTGAAATGCCAACCTTCCCAAGGTTTATTTTTACCTTCTTGTGTTTCTTTTTCTGCATGGCATTCGCCGCATCTTTCTACTAGCGGAACACAATTTATCGACGGATGATAATAGCCGCTTTTTAACGAAACATACGTACCCGGGTAAGTTGCACTTGTATCTATCCACAGTCGAATAAGATTTTTTTCTTCTGTTGATAATTTCACATCGTAATGTTGCGGTTCGAGATATTTTATTAGCGCGCTTGCGCCGCTTCCTATTTGGTATATTCCAAAATTACTTTTTGGTCTATTTCGATTATCAACGACCCATTGACCATGTAAAGTCAACCGAATATACGACATTGAATGCATAGCTGTTTTATCTCCGGTCAAGTCAAGTTTACCGCTGTAATTTTCGGGGCTATGGCAAGATATACAATGTTTGTTAAGTATTGGTTGAATATCACGCGGGAAATCTATTATTGCGGGTACGCCTGCAATTGGCTGGGGACGAGCGGGCGGATTAAGCATCGCTTTCGGCAATGTCGGCGATATTTTAGGCGTAAGAGTTCGTTCTTCATGACAGCCGACACACGAGGCTGTTTCTCCGGGCTGCAATGTCATAAAACTGTGCATTCGTTTCACGGCTATATCATTTTCATCGAGCGCAACGAAAAATATAGATTGCAATGCGGGAAGTTGTGCATAAGCTGAACCGTCTTCTGAAACAGGAATCGTCCCTAAAATTTCAGCAAGAGTAAAAGAGCCTCCGATTGTTAGAGGTTCCATTCCGCCTGAAAAATTTATTGGTTTTGGGAGTTGCCGTAAAACTAACAATTTCTTTATTTGACCTCGTTTAATTCCTTGTAACGACCTGCCGCGATAAACATCCTCAAGCATTATAAAACCTGTAGATTGAGACAAATTAACACGATTACCGATTACCGCTTCACGCTGACGTTTTATTATTGGTCGAGGTTCGTGTACAGCTAATTGTTGTTTTTTAAATTCGTCGGGCAAGATAAATAGCGGCTCGAATTTGCCGTTTCCATCGACAAGCCAAATAGTGTTATTATTTGCTGCAAGAAAACAATTTTCACTAAACGGATATGGGTCTTTGAACCAACCTTTACCAAGCTGCTTAGCACTACCGCGATCATCTGGTCCTTTGTTAGGCGACACTATTGTTAAATGTCCGAAATGTTCCGGCGAACCATGACCGGGTGAAAATATCGAAACAACTTTATCGCTATTCGGTATTGGTTTGGCATCGAGCATGGCGATTCCAGGATGTAAATTACCGAAAAATGTCATTTGTTGCGTACCGTCGGGATTCATTGCCCAAAGGTGATGATAATGTACTTGAGAGCGGTCAACGTATTCCCATCGCATGTATAAAACGCGGCCGTCTGGTAACATCCAAGGCGTATTATCATGATCGTTATTACTTGAAAGGAGACGAATATTCTTACCGTCGCTGCCGCATCGGTAAAGGGATGCAACGGGAGTATGCCAACAATTCACAAATCGTTTACACCGAGAAGAGCAAAAAATTATTGAACCGTCCGGGCAATATGTTGGTTCGATATCATCGTAAATTCCGTTTGTGAGCTGTTGAAGATTTTTACCGTCAATTCCGATTTCATAAAGGTGATATTGATGAGTTCCGCCGGGTCGATATGAGAATAGAATCTTTTGACCGTCGTAATGAATTTGCGGATCGCGTATGCCGCCTTTAGTGTCTTCGAGTAAAACATCAAGATTTCCGTTACGTAAATTCAATTTGACCAATGCCGCTCCTTCGCCGTAACCCCAAAGAAGTCCGTCTTCTTCTTTCCAAGCGAGCTGTTTCGTATTATGTTGATTACCTGAATAGTTACCGAATGTTACGTACCAATGATCGCGCCCAGGTATTCTAATTGCGAAAACTATTGATTCTACTTCTTTCATCTGCGATTCAAGCATTTGAGCAAGCATCGGAGGTTGACAAACTCCGCTGCGTAATTTATCAATATCGAGTTGAGCAAAAACATTTGATGTGAAAAAATACATAGACAGTATTATTGTCAATAATATTAATTTTCGTTTCATTATTATTTTATTTTTAGTTTGATTGTTGGTTTGATTGTTAGTAATAGATCACAGTAGAGACGTAATGTTTTTTTGTTTCTATATCATTTTCTGTGAAATTCTGTTTTCATTTACGTATTTCTAAAAATTCGCACATAGTTTTTATATCATCGAATTTCATAATATACATATTTTTTTGAAATACGAAACACACGAATAACAAAACACACGAATAACAAAATACACGAAAATGAGCTAACTATCTGTTAAGTCCCGCTAGGGACGACACTTTATTGAGATATGAGAATGGGTAAAATCTGAAATAACCGTGTCTTCCCTGCGGGACTTCTTGATAGTTAGCTTATGCCGCAGCGTAGAGACACAAGGTATTGTGTCTCTACATTGGTGATTATCTGTGTTTTAACATGCCGCAAAAATTCTACTGATATATTACATTCTTTTTATCAAAATAGTATCAATCTTTTTTAATTGTTTTTTTTCCGCTTGGCATTGATTTTAAGTCTATTGTAGAGTTTACAGGTAAAGCGGTAATTTCAGGCGGACAATTTTTACGAACAGAAACGTGATGAATTTCTTGTACTAAATCGTTTTGTATTTTATCTGTTTTTTGTGCTAAAGCTCCGCCTGTTGCGGCGAGTGTATAGTATTGAATGTTGTCTTTTTCGTTATATGTTAAACGATGGATATGTCCGGCAAAGACAGCTTTTACGTTACCGGCTTTTACAAATTCGGCATGAATTTTATCCCAATCATTTCCGTAACCGCCGCCGAGCCATCGCGGGTGATGCTGAAATACAAAAATTCCGTCGGCTTTTCTTGCTTTAGTCAATATTGATTTTAACCATTCGAATTGTATATCACTCATAACCTGACATTCAGGATCACTAAACTTTTTCACACCAGACTTATTACCTTCATCTGTAAACAACACAATGAACCAATAATTTTTATACTCAAACGCATACCAAAGCGGTGCAAAATGAGTTTCATATTCTTTCTCGTGTTCACCTTTAGGCAGGTCTCTTACATGTTTTCCGCCGTAAATATCGTGATTTCCGGCTGCCGGATACCACGGACAACGTAAGTTATTCATTACTGATTTATATTCTTGCATTTGTTCAAGCCATTGTTTTGTCGAATTGTATCCTTCAACCAAGTCACCTATATTCATAACAAAGTCGGGGTCTAATCTATTTGTATCTTGTACGGCATCTTTGAGAATAGAAATATCTTCAGGACGTCCTGTTGTTCTATCCGCAAAAATCACGAACTTAAACGAATCTTCTCTATGCGGCGATTTCAATTCTATATCGCTTGAACGTGTCGTTTCTACAGTGTTGACGGTCTGCGGTTCAGACTCGGCTCTTGCAAAAGATACCGCAAAAAACAACACACTATAACACAAAACAAATAACGTAAATAACGTTATTTCTTTTTTACAATTTAAAATCCGACAGCGGTTTGTTTCATGATTATCTAAATTTGAAAATTTTTTCATTATTTTTCTCCTTTTGTTTTTTTCTTACATTAAATTTAATAAACGCCCGCTTGAATTTTCAGTTGAACATTGTATTTGTCCTACTGAAATTCTAAATAGCGGGCAACAAATTACAGTTCCTGTTTTAGAATTTGTACCCGAATGAATCACGAATTTCCCACTTAGGCACAGCCGGAGTTAGACCAAACGCTTTCGTTGAATAATACGTGATTTTAATTTGATCGTGATTTACATCGGCGATCAAAAAACCAATTCGGTTTAATTCTTTCACAATAGATGTTTCTCTTTCAAGAAACGGCGGTTCAGGTGAATAAAATTTATGCGACGCACTGCCGCAAATTATCTGTTCCAATTCAGCTTTACCATTCGGACTTTTTATCCGCGAACGATGATAAATATGATCATGTCCGCAAATAAAATATTTTACATTGTTGTTTTGTAAACTAGAGAAAAAGTTATTTTGCATTTCGGGAAAAGAATTTTGATTTTCTGCGTCATCGCTGAATACATTATCTTTGTGATTCTGTCCCAACAAATTCTTGTGTGTGAAAACAATTGTAAACTTGTGATCCGATTTAATCAACAATTGTGAATTGATCCAATCTTGATAATCGCCGATAGTATAAGCCTTGCCGTTTTTTGTCCCGTCATCTACAAGCGGAAACGTATCTATCAAAATGAACTTACCGTTTTTATGCGTGAACGAATAAGTCATGCCGTCAGCATTGGGCAACTTTGGACTGCTGCCGCCATTGCCTTTTGTTCCGGGCAAGTTAGGAAAAGCATCTTTGAATTGCTTGACTGAATTGATTTCCATGCTGTCATGGTTTCCGCGAACAGGATAAAAATTTATCCCATTATCCAAAAGAGCTTTGTTATGAGCAGCTCTAGTTTGAAACGCAATTGCTGATGAATACTCAACTAAGTCGCCTACTTGAATAACAAAATCTACTTTTTGCCGAATCATTTCAGCGTTAATCGCATCAATAACATGAATTGCCGTTCCATGAAACGGTGCTTCCATATTGAAACCCCACTGCGTATCGGGAATGATTCCAAATCTCCATTCTCCGCTAGATTCAGAACAATAAATCGGCGAGGTAAAAGGGAGAATCAAACCAAGTGAAGTTAATCGTAAAAAATTACGGCGTGTTGTTTGCATGATTTTTTTAATTTGTAATTTGTGTGTAAATTTTTGTTACGAAATTGTATTATAATTTTGTTAATGCCGATAAACTAATCTGGTACTCGTTTAAAACAACATTAACACAAATTTACAACTCCTACGATAAATTTCGGATGTTCAAAAGCTATTCATTAAAAAGTCTGTTCGACAATAAATAAACAAGCGAATCAAACCGAAAAGTAATGTAAGAATAGTTGAAAATACTCTTTCACATAAAATTTTCCGCCGATAAACGATATTCAAGCAAGTTGTCAATACAAAATTATCGACACGAATTTCTCGACGGATAATTATGCAATAATCGTAACAAAAAATATTAAGAAATTATTAAGAATATATTAAAAATAGATTAAATTTTCTCGGTGATATAGATGATATATCATAACCATTCGGTAGAATATTTTTGTAACAAATTTGTGTAATTTGTAATATATCGTGAAATTTTCAGTGAAATTTTCAGTGAAATATTTGTAACCATGTTAAACCCCATACAATCACCAATGTAGAGACACAATACTTTGTGTCTCTATTGTGAGTCGAAGATATTCAATTAAAATATTGTACTCGTTTTCTTTTCAATTAATTGCAATTGCAAAAGAAATACATACATATTTCAAAACAAAAACCAAAATTCAACGTGTGATAATATACTGTGATTTAAAAATTTCCACAGATATATTACAAACAAATTAGAACGTACAGATATAACCAATCAAACTTAACATG
>JAITKS010000317.1 GCA_031278315.1 Planctomycetaceae bacterium
CCTCTGTGGTTAATAAAAAAAATATTCCACTGATATATTACTAAAAAACGAATTTTAAAGTGTAATCGGTATAGATTACGTTAGTTGTAAAATTCATAACCCAAAAAATTGAAAAAACAAAAATTTCACTGATTATGTTACAAATAATTTAACATTAACATTATCCTCTCGTTGGTTTTTTTGATTTTCTTATTATTTCTGTTGGATGTTCAAGCCGATATAAGATTTCTCTCAATAATCGTTGTTCCATTGATACATCTCGTCCGATCATAATCCATCCTGATGTATTTTGCTCTATATCAATTCTATCGGAAAATGATTCGACTTCCTCTTTAAAACGTATGTTCGCCGTTGAAACAGGTGAACGTAAAGGCCGCGGATTATCTTCAAGCTCTTTGTAAACAAACACCTCTATCTGATAACCTCCAACTTGAGGAATAACACGTAAAATTGCACGTCTTCGCATTGTCTGCAACGTACAATCAAATCGTTCTTTGCAACCTACTGAATCAGAATACCACGGCTCAAATAAACTAGCACCAATTTTCGGTTTGCCATCAAGACGTCCCTCCGTCAATACATTATCATAAAATCGAATCGGCATCTCACGTTCCGTTTCAAAATGAGAATCAAAAGCATCAGCTAACACTTCCCAAAGAAATTCATGATCACACGACGGAATCAATACCGGATTACTGACAAGATCATTAAACTGCAATTTCAAATCGCCAACGCCAACTCCCTTCGCCCCAAAAAATTGACCAGATGAACAACCAAATAAATTAACGCAAAATAACGTAACCAAAATTATCCGTAATATTGTTACTGCTATCATAATATTTTTCGTTTCCTAATTATTCAAAGAAGTTATAAAAAAATTGTCTTTGTGTAATGTTTTCGTAATGTTATAATCCTGTTGCCCTTTCAGGGCGATTCTAGTTTAATACGAATACCGAAATTTAAAGTGTGAAAAGTATATTATCGAAAAATCTAAAAAAACAAAAATTCTACTGACTATATTACAAAAAATCTATTCGAATGTGTTTTAATGCGGTGTTCGTTAGCGTAGTTTCCTAAAAATCTGCTTTCATTGCAAGATCAATTTTTCCAAAAAAAATAAATCAGCCGGAAAAACCAAATTCCAAACAGCAGAATTAATTATTATTACAAGAACACGATTTCGTCTTACCGAAATTCATTGTACGGTACGTAATCTCTAATTGATCTCTAATTGATCCCTAATAATTTATTATCGATAAAAATTAACAATGTATTTAATCTTTTAGATATAAGGTTGACTAGATTATGTTTTTTGCTATAAATAAATTTCAAATAATAAGATAACAATGGTAATATATCTGCGGAATTTTTGTTTATTAACCACAGAGGACACAGAGAACACAGAGAAATCAGATTTTGTAATTTTAGATTTTAAATTTAAGTGAATTACTAAAAAATATTTTAGTCGGGAACACAGGCGTCCCGCCTGCATCTTTTTTGTACAAAAAACAAAACTAAAAATGCAGTCGAGACGACCGCGATCCCGCAAAAAAATAAATTATTTCACTGATATATTACCTAAATTTTTATATTCGGTTTTTAGAAATATATTTTGGGAAATTTCATTTATATACTACCCTAAATCAAAATTATTTTGATACTAATTTTGCGATTTTTTTACATTTTTTTATCATGATTTCAAATTCTTTCGGCGTTAGTGATTGACGTCCGTCACATAAAGCATTTTTTGGGTCGTTGTGTACCTCAACTAATAAACCGTCCGCACCCGCAGCCGCAGCCGCAAACGATAAAGACGGTACAAACTCCGCCCGACCCGCTGCATGAGAAGGATCAACTATAATCGGTAAATGTGTCAACATTTTTAATGCTGGAATCGCCCCTACAGGAAAAGTATAACGTTGATACGTTTCAAAAGTTCTAATTCCCCGCTCACAAAGAATTACTTGTTCATTACCTCCCGCTAAAATATACTCCGCAGACATCAAAAATTCTTCAAGAGTACAACTAAAACCGCGTTTTAATAAAATCGGTAACCGCATCTCACCGCACTTTTCCAAAATACGATAATTCTGAGCATTGCGAGTTCCTATCTGAACTACATCTGCATATTCTGCAACAAGTGAAACTTCTTCACTATTCATCGCTTCCGTTATTATTGCCAATCCTGTTTCTGCTCTTGCTTTCGCTAAAATTTTTAGCCCCGATTCTTTCAATCCCTGAAAAGAATAAGGACTCGTTCTCGGCTTAAAAGCGCCGCCTCTTAATGCCGCCGCACCCGCTTTGCGGACACGAATAGCAATTTCAATTGTCTGCTTTTCTGATTCAACAGTACACGGTCCGCCGATAATTCCAAACGAACCGCCGCCGGTTTTAAATTCTTGAACACTTATTACCGTATCTGTTAATTTCGCATTTCGACTACACAATTGATACGGCTCATTTACATCTATTACCCTTTCAATACCTGACAACCGCGAAAGGACTTCAGACAATTGATTAGAGTTAGTTTCCGGCACGACAATAACTTGTTGTCCGCCGAGTTTGGATTCCCGAAAGCTGTCTCCGTGTCTGGTAAGTAATTCAAAAAGTTTTTGCTTTTGAGACCTGCCAAAATTTTTTGCCAGTACGATAATCATATTTCTCTCCGCTGAATACAGCAAAACAAATTCTTTTCTTTGATAAAATATTCGTTACAAAAAATATAACAAAATATTTCATTCCGCAAATTTATCTGCCGCAATAAGCAATTTATTGTTTAGATTTGATAAAATGTTTTTACTTGAATTGACGGTTACTACTGTAAGTTACCGAAATTCTTAGTACGATCCATATTTGCCCTTAAATATCGAACTCCTATGCAGGAACGGCATAAAGAACCTATTAAAATTTGATCATTGGTGTTGTAACAATATCGCCGGTTGTGCTAAACACTCTTTAGGAAACTTCTAAAACCTCTTGTAAAATAAATTAGACTTTGCAAAACAACAAGGAATTAAGATTTTAGAGTTAAGATTTTTCGTAATATTCTATCAGCGGAATTTTGCAAAGGTTTTAAGTTTATTTTTCACTAACCTTAACCTTATCTTTATCTTTCGCCTTATTTTGCCGAACTAAACTATTCACCAAAAAAATTTGAAAAACAAATATTCCGCTAATATTAATATATTACGATTTTTGATAATTTTACTAAAATTTGTAAATTATCCTACTCCCTTGTCGAAAGGTTGGATTTGTTTAGAATATTTGTAATTATTCAGTAAAAGTTATTATCTCTAATTATTTCCGGTTTTTTTATTAATCACAGAAAATACAGAGAATAAGATTTTGTAATATTTCAGCGAAATATCTCAAAGACTTCAAGTTAATTTTTCACCAAATTTATTTTCAAATTCATAATCCAAAATCATAAACCCGATGAAATCAAACCGAAAATTAAAATGAAAACAGTTCAGTTTAAATTTTATTCCTTTCCTTTCCCTTTGTACTTTTTCCTTTTGTACTTTCCCTTTTCCTTTTTCCCTTTACCTATAACGACGGTACTTCAAAAAGAATTTTTAGAAGTTTCCCCTACCAGTAATGAAAATGAGCGAAAACGCTAAAACCCTAACCATTAACAAAATTAAAATTAATTTTGAATCTGAACGTAATATTCTTGAAGTTGCACGCAAAGCTGGAATTGAAATTCCTACACTATGTTATCATTCGGAATTGAGTATATACGGAGCATGCCGGCTTTGTCTTGTTGAAATTAAAGGACTCGGAATAGTTGCGTCTTGCACGGCTAGACCTCAAGACGGAATGGAAATCTTAACTCATACGGAAGAAATCCGCGAAATCAGAAAAACAGCTATTGAACTTATTCTTGCTAATCACGATCAAGATTGTACGATTTGCCCGAAAAGTACACTTTGTAAACTTCAAAGTCTTGCTCAAAAACACGGCATTAACGAGATCAGATTCAAACGAACATTTGTCCGAAGACCAGTTGACAAGTCTAGTTATTCTATTGTCCGTGATCCTAATAAATGTATTCTTTGCGGAATTTGTGTCCGTGCTTGCGGAGAGATTCAAAGCGTAACCGCACTCGGATTTGCGGGACGCGGTGCGAAATCTACAGTTGTGCCGCAGTTCAATAAAAATCTATCGGAAGTCAAATGTGTCAACTGTGGACTTTGCGCAACGGTTTGTCCTGTCGGTGCTTTGTCGGTGCGTGATGATGTCGATTCTGTATGGAAAGTAATTAACAATCCAACGAAAACAGTTGTAGTGCAAATTGCACCCGCTGTAAGAGTTGCAATCGGCGAAGCTTTCGGAGGTAAGGCGGGAAATGTTGAAATCGGACGTATTATCGCTGCTCTCAAAAAAATTGGGTTCGACAAAGTGTTTGACACAAGTTTCGCAGCTGATCAGACAATATTCGAGGAGGCAACCGAGTTTATCAAACGTAAAACTAATAATGAGAATTTGCCGTTATTTACGTCGTGTTGTCCGGCGTGGGTGAAATTTGCCAAGCAATTTCTGCCGGATTTATTGCATAATCTTTCAACATGCAAGTCGCCGCAGCAAATGTTCGGACCGACAGCACGATTGATTCTTCCTGATTTATTAGGTGTCAAACAGGAAGACTTGGTAATCGTTTCGATTATGCCGTGTACTGCTAAAAAATATGAATGTAAGCAAGAGAAATTCATAAAAGACGGTATCGCAGATGTCGATCATGTTCTAACGACACAAGAACTTGTACGAATGATCAACGAAGCCGGTTTATGTTTCAATGAGCTTGAACCGGCAGAAGCAGATGAACCTTTTAATTCGTACACTGGCGGCGGTGTGATATTCGGAACTACTGGCGGCGTGATGGAAGCGGCGTTGAGATTTGCAGTTGAGAAAATAAGCGGTAAGAAATTGGAAAAATTCGAATTCAAGGAAGTCAGAGGTGAAAAGGCTATTAAGGAGGCGGCGTTTGATGTAAACGGATTAAAAATAAATGTATGTGTAGTTTATGGTTTAAGCAATGCCCGCAAGGTTGCTGATTTGATCCGTAAAGGCGAAGCTAAATATGACTTTATCGAGGTGATGGCTTGTCCGTTAGGATGTGTCGGCGGTGCAGGGCAACCTGTAACAAATGACATGCAGGAAAGAATCGCAAGGGCAACTGGTTTGTACAAATCGGATGCCTCGTTTAAATTGCATAATCCGCAAGATAATAAGCAATTATTAGATTGCTATAAAAAATATTTTGAAGGCGGAATCGGCGGACATACCGCACATTTATTGTTACATACAAGTACAAAAAATAATGACGAATAATTGTGAATATACCAATTAAACTTTAAAATTCGTTTTTTAGTAATATATCAGCGGATTATTTTTTTTATTTACCACAGAGAAATCAGAGAAATCAGATTTTGTAATTTTAGATTTAAGTGAATTACTAAAATTTAAAGCGTGAAAAGTATAATTCGTGAAAAGTTTGATGTGAAGTGAATGGTTGATGTAAATTTCTAGTAATTTCGTTTTTTTTCACAATCTTGTCCTTGAAAAAATAAGGACTTGCGAATATTTTTGTGAATAAAAATCGAGTCATTAGAAAGTTGTTGATATGAATCTTTAATCCTAAAATTTAATAAGGAGAATTTTATGAAAAAGTATAGAGTTTGTATTTTTACGCCGGTATCGTTTGGTGCGGCAGTGTTAATGTTTGCAACGGCTGTGTTAATGTTTGTTGCGGCAGTGTTAATATTTGCAACGGTTGCGGTTGCGGAAAATGCCGGCAGCGGAGAATTTGTACAATTGGTGCCGGCAAAAAGTATTTCGTGGTCGGTAAATAGCAAGCCGATTGCGGGGCTGGTCAAGCGCGGAGGTAATGCTGTATTTACAGCTGAACGTAATGAAATCGCTGCTCAAAGCGGAAAGGGCGGAAAAGAGGGAGATACTTTTTTGTGTACCGAAAAGGAGTATTCTAATTTCATTTTGCAGTTCGATGTAAAGTATGATATTGAATGTAATTCTGGAGTTCAATTTCGTTCCTCTATTACGGATATAAATAAGATTGAGCAGTTAAACGGTTATCGGTGTGAGATAGTTCCAAAAAATGACACGGCGAATATTTTTGATATGAATCGCCGTAATCGTTTTTTGACCGAGCCGACTGCGGAGTTGCAGGCGAAAATTAATCGGACTTTCAAGAGAGACAATTGGAATGAGATTACTATTCAATGTGTTGGTCCGTCGATTAAGACTTGGTTGAACGGCGAAAAAATAAGTGATTTATTTGATCTTGAGAGCAATGAGGGAATTATTGGTTTTAAGATTCCTTCGGGAGAAAGCGGACAAGTGCGTTGGCGAAATATTCGCGTGAAGGAACTTCCTGTTACGCCGTGGCTGCCGTTGTATGCGGAAAAAAAACTGGGTGCGGTCGAGACAAAGCCTGTTGGAAAATGGGAGATTTTAGAAGACGGCTCGTTAAAAGGGACAACGGAAAAAGGTCAACCGAAAGATGGAATGATATTGAGCAAGGAATCATATAAAAATTTTGCCGTGAAGGTATCGTTTAAGATAATTTCGGGCAACAGCGGATTATATTTTAGAGCAGCAGAAGTTGACAAACCGCACTGGATGAAAGGTTTTCAGTGTGAGATAGCAACAGGCAGCGCAGACGGCGACAACGCTGGACTATGGGAAGTTGAAGGACGAGGATGGGTCGCACGTAATGTAAAGTTAGCAAAAAAAATATTTAAACAAAACGAATGGAATTGTGTAGGAACGACTGCAATTGGCGACCGGTTAGTAACTTTTCTGAACGGTTGGAAAGTTGTTGATATTGTTGATAGTAAATGTGCCAAAGAAGGAAAAACCGGATTACAATTACACGGCGGCGGCGATCAAGGTTGTTTATTCAAAGAATATTACATTATGCCGCTTGATAAAAATGCGGTAGAGTTAATCGAAAAATAATTGTAATTTATCAGTGGAATAATTTATTTTTTTGCAGGAACGCGGTCGTCTCGACCGCATCTTTAGGCATTTTTTGTACAAAAAAGATGCAGGCGGGACGCCTGCGTTCCCGCCGGCTAAAATATTTTTTAGTAATTCACTTAAATTTAAAATCTAAAATCTAAAATCTAAAATCTAAAATCTAAAATCTAAAATCTAAAATTACAAAATCTGATTTCTCTGTGTTCTCTGTGTTCTCTGTGGTTAATAAAAAAAATATTCCACTGAGATATTACCTAAAAAATTAATATTAGTAGGAACGCAGGCGTCTCGTCTGTACTGTTTTTGTACAAAAAACGGCTAAAGATGCGGTCGAGACGACCGCGTTCCTTCTAAACAATAAATTTTTATATCGGTTTTTTAGAAATTCACTACCGTTTTTTTGTGCAATTAATTTTACCCCCCTCATATTATTTATTGAAAAACCGTGTACAATCGCCGACCTTATTATTGATTCCGGTTTAGTTGAATTAAATCAAACCGTAGTCTCACACTTTATATTTCAAAAACGGCAGCCGAATCAGTGATATTTTTAGACCATTCACAATTTAATATTCGCTTTAATATTCGTTTCGATTTTATGTCTCACGCATTTTGAAATTTCAATTAGATAGATAGATTCGGCGAACATATTTGAAGCCGAAATTTAAGTTGTATTTCGGAATAGTAATCAAACATGTATCAATGTCAAATTGCATGTTTGGTATAACCTTTAACAATTTCACATTCAAAAAAATATTAGGAGTTTCACTTGAGTATCTGTAAAAATTCAAAAATCGGCATTTGTACATGTGCCGTGATTTGTGTTGTTCTTTTGCGGATCTGTATTGGATGGCATTTTTTCTACGAAGGAATACATAAATTCGATCCTGCCGCAAATTTTTCTTCAAAAAGTCTTTTGGGAATAGCCAAAGGACCAACCGCCGAATTGTTTTACTGGATGCTGCCGGATATTAACGGTACACAAAGATTAGTTATCGACGAAATCGATGTCGAATCTAAAACAACTAAAGACGGTAAAGAAGTTGTAAAAACTGAAAAACGAAAAACGTTTTCCGCTTATGAAAAAGCATGGGATATTTACTACAAAAAGTTTCTATCTAAACATAAACTCGACAACGTTGAAGCTAAAAAACTCGACCCGAAAGAAGCAGACGAAAAAGCCGCTGACGCCGCTTTAATTAAATCAAATCAAAAATATGAAATTGAATTGATCTATAATCGTTACCTCGAATCGCTTCGAACCGGTGCCGAATTACAAGAAAAAGATATTCTTGCGTCACAGGCAAGTTTAAAACGATATCAAGAAAAAATTAAAACGATTCGCAACGAAACAGCTTTTGAGAAAAAACGCAGATGGGACGAAATGATGAAATATCGTGCTGAATCTGAAGCTTGGATTGCAACTCTCGACAAACTTGGTAACGCTCTTCAATCTGATCTCGCCCGTGTCATTGACCCGCAATTCGCAGGCGAGAAAGGAAATATAATCACGAAACCGGAAAAAGCATGGATTCCAAATCCTGTCGAACCGTCGCAAATGAAATTACTCGACTTAGCCGTTACTTACGGATTATCGGCACTTGGTCTTTGTTTGATAATAGGTTTTTTCACGCGGCTGGCGGCACTCGGCGGTATAGTTTTTTTGATTTGTGTTATCTTGACTACATGGCCCGTACCCGGATATTATCCGCCTTTACCGTCTTCTATTGGAAACTTCTTATTCGTCAGCAAAGATACTGTCGAATTAGCCGGACTGCTGATTATTGCAATTATCGGTGCAGGACGTTGGGGAGGACTCGATTTTTATCTTTGGCATTGTTTCGGCAAAAAAATTTGCGGTAAATATTTGACCGGTTGCTGCTGCAGCAAAACACAAAAAGAATCAACTCAAAATTGAATTAATGAATTTTCGTAACAATAATTGTCGAATAATTAGTTTTGGTTTGAAGCTCATACTAATACTCACACTAAAACTCGTACGATAAAACTCAAACGATAAAGCTCATACTATAAATTCATACTATATATATTTGCAGCAATGCAAAGACATATTAAGTAAAACCTGTTGCCGATAGATAAAATGGCAACTCGAACAGAAATTTCAAGTAAGAGCAATTTAAAATTCGGCAAATATTTAACCTTAAAAATTTAACCTTACAGTTCGTACCAAGAATTTCAGCAATTCAAGAACTTATTTATTTTTCAAATCGAAATTAAAAAATTGGTAACTTATACGTATCGTGATAATAATTTCAGCAATACGAAAACGTAAAAGTATATTTTTCCGATTAGCAATCAGACGGCTTGAATCGAACAATTCAGGTCGGGCAATTTGTAAATTGTAAAGAGTAAAAACCGATTTTTCGATAAGAGTTCGATAAGTTATTAGACCGTAGTAAGTCTAAATTTATTAGCAGAACAAAACTTGTTGTCGATAAATAAGCAAACGAATATATTGAAATTTAACGTGTGAACAGTTCAACAATATAATTTTACAAATAACAATAAAATGACAGATAAATCAGACAATAACACTAACACAAATGATCAAAATGTGTTGGAAAGTTTATCGCGGCGTGAATTTATTATTGGCAGTGCGGTTGCAGTCGGCGTACCGGCAGTTGGTGCAGGTTCGTTTTACTACGCATACAAAATGACCGGTAAAAATCCAATTCGAGTTGGTGTCGTCGGAACAGGCGATGAAGGACAAGTGCTGCTTGGCGCAATCAACCCTGAATATATTGAAGTCAAATCAATTGCAGATATTCGACCGTACAATCAGTATAGAGCGTTTTACGGCGATTGTTACTCGCCTACTGCAATAAAAGTAAGACCCGGTCTAAATAGTGTTTACGGATGGAAAACAGAATCAGAGGCAAGAAAACATATCAAGGTTTACACTGATTATCGTGAGTTAATAAAGAATGCAAAAGCAGATGGAATTGAAGCGGTAATTATCGGTTTACCGTTACATTTGCATCATGCCGCCGCCGTGTGTGCAATGAAAGCTGGATTACACGTGCTGACCGAAAAGTTAATGGGACACAGTGTCGCAAAATGCAAAGAAATGGCACGAGCAGCATACGAAACTAAAAAACATTTAGCAACCGGACATCAAAGACATTACAACATTTTGTATCAAGAAGCAGTTGATACAATACGCAAAGGATTGATTGGCAACATTCATTATATACGTGCGCAGTGGCATCGTAATAATGCACCGGGAAATGACAGTTGGCAGATGCCGATGCCGGTCGAAATTAAGCGGACAGATTCACTAGCGCAAAAACTCAACAATGATCTTAAATCGTGGACTGACCGCTTGAACAAAGCACGAGGTGTAGAGATTGAAGAATGGTCGAAAAAAGTAGCACAGAAAAAGGCACAGATTGCGGATCATGTTCTTGCAAGCGGCGGTAAATATTTAGATCAAGATATAAAGTCCGCGACAGATTACGGTTATGAAGACGGTAAGTTTGGAGGCGGCGGTGAAATTTATGAGCGTCCGGCGGCGGAAGAGTTGTTGCGATGGCGTTTATGGCGAAGAACAGGCGGCGGACTAATGGTAGAATTGGGATCGCACCAACTTGATGCGGCGAGTATTTTTCTTGCAGCGAATAATGATTTGTATCTTGATCAGACTAACAGTTCAAAACCGAGAGGTGAAAAAATACATCCGTTAAAGGTGCATGTTTCGGCAAACAGAAATTTATTTCAGCTTGACCGTGAAGCGAATGATCACATTACGACGTTGGTAGAATTTCCAGCACCGGATTATAATCCGAATACGCGGGCTGGTGAGAAACGTAAAATTTGTGTTCAGTATTCGACTGTCAATGGAAACGGTTTTGGAGGTTATGGTGAAATTGTTTATGGTACGGACGGCACGTTGATATTGACTTCGGAAAACGAGTCGGAAATATTCCGTAGCGGAGATACGGGCGGAAGCAAAGTAACTGCGAAAGTTGATGTTGCACTTGACACGCAATCGAGCGGTCCGGCTCAAACTGCTGTAGGAGGAGTTGCGAAAGCGGAAGTAAGTCGAGGGTATAGGGAGGAGTTAGAACATTGGGCGTGGTGTATTCGTGTAAATCCGGATTGTAGAAATGAAAGTTTACAGCCAAGGTGTACACCGAAAATTGCGCTTGGGGATTCGGTTATTGCGTTAGTTACGAACATTGCTTCGGATTTAGGCAAGAGTGTTACGTTTAATGAATTGTGGTTTGATCCGTTAAGTGATGCAACTCCTGAAATAGAAATCGCGCAAGACAAAACAGCAGGAATAAACATGCAAAGACCGGAATACTCGTTATAAAAAATCGTAACATATCAGTGTAATATTTCAGTGAAATATTTTGTGACTCATTAAAACACAGACAATCACCAAA
>JAITKS010000322.1 GCA_031278315.1 Planctomycetaceae bacterium
TTGAGCTATGTTAGGGTCAAGATAATTCTCAAAGAAATTACCGGACACATCCAAATCGGCAAATATCGAGCGAAAAAGTAAATCGTGAGGATGAGTTAAATCCTGATTATTTTGATTAGCTTTTTTGATAAGGTTCATTGAATTTTAGTAATTATTTAATATATATAGTGAAAAATTTAATTTGAAATACACAATCTGAAACACAGTAAATAGGGACAGGAATTTCTTAAAATAAAACGTAATAAACGTAATATATCAGTGAAATATTTATTTTTAGAAATCCCTGATCTGAAAATCTAAAATTACGTAATTCTTTCGGGGGGTAATGTAAAAAACAAATATTTGTTACAAAAATATCTAATAAAATTTTCTAATGAATAGTAACTAATTGAACTTCGGTGATATGAAAGCGTATTCAGTAAAATTTGTTTTTCTATGTGGAAGTTAGCGATTCAAACTGAAAATTCAAGTAAGTAAGAGCAGTTTAAAGTTTAAACAGTTTGAAAATTATCTGTACAAATTACGTGTCGATAAAAAACTGACAGTATTCTGATCTTTTGTATTCTGATTTTTATTTAATACGAATATAAACCCTAAAATGTGTATAGGACAATAAAAAATGGATATTAGGAAAATAAATAGGTAGAAATGTTATTGACTGATTCCGCTTATAATTATTATAACAAAAAAACAGTGCAAACTATTCAGAAAACAAAGTGTCTGAGATTGTAATATATCAGTGAAATTTTTTGTTTTTTCAGATTGTTCTTTCGTAACTTTCGTTTTATTGTTATTATTCTCACAGAGTTTTCGTTTTCTTCCTTCCCTTTATTTTTAACCAAATTTTTCTCCTTGAAGGTTGAGATAACGAATCTACTAACGCGGCGATTTAAATAAGTAAACCGTTTATTGCACACTATCTAACAATTGGCTAGAATTGCAGTCAGCGTATGTGATCTCAGTATGACCTCAGTATATGTGATCTTAGTATGTGATCTCGGTGTATGTAATCTGGTGAATATTGTGCTGGTACATTTTTACGGCTTGAATGTTCAAGCCGGGTGTTTCAGCAAGTTTTATGTTTATTCGTTTTTTTTGAAGCAGTAAAAAATAATACAACAGATTATTTTTTCTCCTCCCCAAAAACAATTTTTAAAAATGAAAATTATGAAAACAAATTTAACATTATTTCAGATAATAACAGTTGCAACAGCACTGTTCATTATGGGTACATTCTTTGATGTTGTTCGTGTAAATGTATAGCCTCTGAACAAGAGACATATTCAAAGACAACATCAGAATTTATACTCAAAGGAAATATCTGTCTTATCATTTGCGAAACAGATACGATAAAAGCAGATTTATCCTATAACAAGCTTGTGAAATACTATGATTATGAAACTACACTAAACTCCAAAACAAATCAAACATTTGCTCATAGAAAATTTCCGGCAGTGAAAATTGATGTTGTTTTAGATAACAACAGCGAACAGAAAACTATCAAATCTATTTCACACCATATATCAGTTTTCCATTGAAAAGCAACAAACGCAATACCGATAATTCTAACGTTATTGATCTTGTTGATTCATTTCTAGCGAGTCAACTTGACGCAATCAATAAATTCAAAATCGGAGTAACTAAACGGAGTGATTTATTAGAACAAAAAATATATATTGAAAATGGTAATTCTGAATTCAATAGTAAACAGCAATTCGCTTCTGTTGTTTGTCCATTTGTAAAAGTTGACATAGAATTTAATTTGTCAGACAAAAAAGAAAAACAAAAAACAGACACCATAAAGAATATTTCAAAACCTTACCTCGAAATAACAAAGCAGGACAGATGTCCGTTTGTTTGCTCTCATGCAGATTTTGAATTGGTGAGGTATCTTGGCGAATGTCTTTCAGTGCTGGACAGAATGCCGCCCAATGCTACACGGGAAAATATACTAGAATATTTTAAAATAAGCAGCGGAATGAATAGCAGAAAAGTTACAAAACTAATGTTCAAAAAAAATAATAACATAAACATAAATGTAACGTTTCATTGGAAAGATTAGAATGATAAATTATATGATACAATCGAGAACATAAGTGATCCTTTCTTTGTGCCGTATCAACCGATAGATTAAAATGACAAATTTGATCAAAAAAAATTACCGCCGGCAAGGGACAATAAACATATCAACCTCATTATTTCATTAACAAATCATTTTCAACAATGAGATAATGAGGTTTTATTTTATTCTGTCAACTAACGTTATGTTATGTATCAACTTTTATTTTTGTGCATATTTTAGCCATTCTTTATTTGAGATTGCTAAGTTGATTTTTTTCAGGTTATCAGAGTTTTTGATTTGGTCTATTACCCAGAGTCCTTTGCGGGCAATATTGTACGCTCCATTGGCATCGGCATTGTCAGGGAGATTGAATTTTCCCTTGCGGCTGTCAAAAAATTCTCCATCAATATCAGCTATCGGTGAAAGAATATAATCCACATTCTCGTTCGGAATATTGTTGCGCATTTGCAACGTTAGTTTGAAAAGATATAACAATTGTTCAAAAAAACTCTTTTCTGTCTGTTTTAGAATTGACTCTTTTAAGTTTTTAATTTCTGTTTCGTAATCGTTAAAAAATTCTTTCAATAAACCTGTTAACTTATCCGTTAAAGAAATTGTTTCGTAGTCCCATTGATTATTAATTTTCGAATTTTTGAATCTTCGTATCCGGTCTCCATTGGTGCATATTATCCAATTAAGACGAGTATCTTCGGCCCTGACATTGAACTTGCGGTAATCGTCCACTACAAATTCAAAATAATTTTTTGTGTTGTTGTAACGTATGTCTGCGAATTTATCGAAAAACTCTTTTGCATTTTCTACATTCGTGTAACGTGTATTGAACATATTTACAAAACCGGTTACAGGATCAATATTGCTTGTATTCCATGCCGGAATGTAAAATAAAAATCCGCTTTGTTTTCCTAACTCTTTGAAACTTTTAAATTTATTGGTCAACTGATAAGCGTTTAATAAACCGCCTATTTCTGCTGCTGGTTTTTTCTTGTCAACAAGATAATTCAATTTGTCAATCAGCATTCGTTCAAATTTTTGATACACTTGTTTCTCTACCTTTTGCCGGCCTCGTATAAATCCGAAATTTAAGTCTTCCAAAACAACAATGGCATTATGTTCAATCATCATTTGCGTGATCTTATGAATCACCTGACTCAAATAACCTTCTTTCAATTCTTTGATCGACTCTATTGTTTGCCAACTCTTTCTGGCTTGATCACGCTCGTCTTCTCTTCTTTGCAATAAATCGTGATAATCAGTTTTATAAATGATTTCATTAACTTCGTTATCGATTTCATTCAGTGAACATTGTTCTTTGATATTACCGTTCAAGTCAATCAAACTCAAATACAGCAAATGCCGTTCACCGCGATCGATTCCGATAATATGTTTTATGTTGCCGTCTTTAATATACTGATTGACTTTTTCGTTAATAAAATTATTGCCGGAAGCCTTAAAATTCAACGTAATCGGAACATGAAATTGAAATTTGTCCGCTGTATAACGTCTATCTTTTATAATATCGTAATTGAAACAGCTTTGTGATTTATCGTTAAGTTTATTTTTGTTATCGATAGGTATGTTTGCTTTGTGGACAATTATATTTTTGTCTTTGATACTTTTCTTGCGGTAAAATACTTCCGCCTCGCCGTTGAGTTTATACACGACATTTTGTAGATTTTCTTGCTCAAATAATTTTTTCCAATATAACGTGTGTATATTGGGGATTCCCTTACTGTATGGTGAAAAATCTTTGTTGTAAATCTGAAACAAATAAATTTTTCCTTCGTGAACTAAACGATTAATATAATTTTCAGAGATATTTCTGAACGTTATTTTATAACCTTGTTGTTCCACTTCTTGATAAAATCCGCTTAAATCTTGATAGGTTGAGGTGTCGGAAAATTGAAAATCAAATTTTTTCCAATCTTCGTGTTTTTCAATTGATTTCTTATAAAAATCTATCAACTCGCGGCAATCTTGAATATTAAAATGTTCGCCTTTTTTGTGAGTTTCATTTTTGTAATTTTCGAGTAATTTTTTACTAGGATTAAATTCGTCAATTCTGCTTTTGGAGAAGAAAACTTTCGGCAACATTTTATTTGGTCCTGGTAAAAATTTATATTCAATTTTTTCGTAACCTTTTCCGTTTGCCTCATTACTTTCGAAAACTCTGTTATGTTCTTTATCTATAATTACAAGATAAAACTGATCGTTTTTGCGTAAAATCACGCTTGTATTATCGCGTTCTTTATTGACATCCCAGCCGGCAAGTAAGGTTGAGTTATCGAAATTCAATTTTACTTTTTCGGTTGAGTACGGTTTTTGAGTTACATAATTTCGTATCATATTGTAGTGTGCCGTAAACTTATCCAATTTTTCCCAAAGGTTATCAAATTCAGCGTAAAAAGCTAAATCTTGATCCGATTCTTCGTTGTTGCTAAACGGTTTAACGAACCAAATTATACGTTTTATATTATCGAGAAGTTGTTTAATGAGTTCGATATTTTTTGTGTCGCTAATTAACGATTTGTTTTCGGGATAAGGCTCATTTAAGATATTTTTAATTGATTCATAATTATTCTGTATTAAGGAAAATAAGTCATCTTGTGTATCAGTTTTTTCCAAGTTTCTAAAATATTCAACAAGCAAATTTCCTCCGATACAATTATTGATATATTCAACGGAAAAACTTTTTGTTGATTTAAAATTTTTGTTTATTCGTTCTAGATAATTTTCCGGTCTTTCATTCTTTTTTTGCGGATTTTCTTTTTTTAAGTTTTCGATTATTAGATTAGAAATTTCTTTGTAGTCGTTATAAATAAACTGTGAAATGTTAGTTAAATTCATATTGTTTTTCAAATATATTTTTGACAGATCGAAATCATCCAGATATGTGAGCAGCATTTTCAACGAATATTCACCTTGAATTTCTTTATTGAAAACATTTTTATCCATATCTTGATACAGATTTTCAATACTTTTCAAAACGTCATTATCGTTGACAAATTTTTCGGGCAGCCATGACATTGATTTTCTATCGCTTAATATTTGTTTGAACAGCGGTGTAAATTTCGGCAAGCGATTTTTTTTCTCTCTCTGCTGCTGATTATAAAGGTTGATACATTCATTCAGACCTTGTATTTTTGTATTGCCTTCTTCAGCGATTCCGCCGATAAGAGTGTTATATTGATCAATTTGACTTTGTGTTAGAAAGTTACTGTAATATTTTATTTCAAAAAATTCAGTAACACTTGAAAAAGCCGATAATTTCTTTTTAAGTTTTGTGAATGTTTTTTGAATATCATCATCGAGTAATGTTTTTATTTTTTCAAAAACGGCGATATTATTGATAAATTTCGGCAAATTATCATTGATAAGCCGATAGGCGATAGCGGTAGATTTTTTTTCGTCGGTGTACATATTTTTTCGATTTTCGTGAAAGCCTTTGAAGTATGTGGTGAACAATTTAAATTCTTTAACTAATTCTTTATCTTCTTTGTTTTCGACAAAGTTCAACAAATCTTCTTTTATCAATTCTTTTCTGAACAATTTATTTGTATCGAATACTTTTGTTATTTGTTTTCGCAATGCAATTTGTATTTTTTCGAATGTATCTTTTTGTATATCGTCTTTATTTTTGATACGGAATAATTGGAAATATTCATTTAGACTTTCGATAGTTAATTGCACATTTAGCAGAGAGTTTTCGATAAAATTTTTGTGGTAGTTATCGATCAAGTTTTTAACTTTTTCGTAACTTTTAGCGCGGATAACATCGCTTTTTCCGCGAAATTGTTCATCTTCGGACAAAAAGCCTTTATCCTCGATATATTTCCGAGTTTTCCCGATAGGACGCAACTCAAACCGTAACATTTTAGACAACTGATATAAATTTGTAAAATTTTTCATGGTACTCCAAATAATTGGTAAACAATTGGTAAATTTGGTAAACAATTGGTAAATAATTGGTGAATAATTGGTCATTACAAAAGACCAATTAAAGTTTAGACCTAAAGTATAACATTACATTTTTTTGCGTGTCAATAGGTTCACTTTAGAAGACCGCCATCGACAATGATAGAAATTAATAGGCGTTTTATTGACTCTAAACAATAAAACACCGTGACCTACGTGACCTACGGTGATTTAACAAAAATCATGTAGAATAGTAAGTCTTATTATTCAAGAAACGCCGCCGCAATTTGCTGCTGTAATTTGTTGATCGAGATTAATTGATAGAGATTAATTTAATGGTCTGCTGATTGGTTTTGCCATGTTTAAATTGAAATCTTTTTTTAGAACAATTACAGGATATTTTTGTTTCAGATTTTCTAAATATTCAGTTTGTCTTTTTTGTAGTCTTTCTAGTTTGATTTTTCTTCTTATACTCGCTTGTGCATCAATAAATGGTGTAACTTTTTCTTTCTCATGTTCCGTTATAAGAACAATATGAAAACCATTCTCCGCTTCAATAATGTTGCTAATTTGATTTACCGGCATTCCAAAAATTATATTTTCAAGAATCTTCGACGAAATGTCTCCTCTCTTTGTCCAATTTCGCACTCCGCCGTCCGGCGCAGTTAATCCATCCGAATTTAATTTCGCTAAACCCTCAAAATTAACTCCTCGACGTACCTCATTAAGTAACCAATTTATCTTGTTCCACGCTTCCATCTTGTTACTAAATTTTGAATACAAAACAACCATCTCCTTCCACTTGATACGCTCTTTAGCCGTAAATTCTTCAAGATGCTGCCGATAATATTCGTTTAGTTCGTCATAAGTTAAGTCAATCTCCGAATCCTGTATCGACTTTGTTACCCACATCTGAATTAACTTGTTTCGAGTAGATAACATTCGCTCCCGCTCAAGCGAACTGCCAAGTTTCTCATCCAAAAAACGTTTTAATTCAACATTGCCGTTTACTCCGAACTCTTTCATCATTGCTAATGTATCCTTTCTATCGAATTCATCGTTTAAACGTTTTTCATAAGCTGTAATTTGTTCTCGCGGCATCGACATTAAAAAATCATTGTACACCAAAGAATTTTCTATCTGCATTTTTAAAAACTCTTGATAATTTACTTCTATACATTTCGCCAATATCTGATTTTTTTCTTCTTCTGTAACCATGCCGCGCTGCTCAGGCGGTAATGATTTCAAATTTTCATTCAACACTCGATAACCAAATTTGCGTAATTGCGGCAATATATCACACATCAAAATTACCTCACAACCAACACGCGCTACTGTCTCCGTACCAATACAAGATACCTCCTCAGCAATAACAGATGGATTAATAATCATCTCGTTACTATGTTGCAAATTAGGTGTAGGTGCAGATGTAGGCGTAGGTACAGGTGTAGGTACAGGTGTAGGAATTGCCGTAGTAGGCAAAGAAGAATTCGGTGTCAACAATGGCGAGGATACATCAGGTAAAGACAAAACTGACAACGGATTTGAAGATACCGACGAATGTGAATTCGTATTTGACACAACCGGATTAGAAGGCGGATTTACATTCGTATCAGGAAAAATCGAATTAGGATCAATTGGTATAATTCCTTCGTTATTATTTAGTTCGTTTCCAGATATTTCGCTTTTTGTATGATCTGAACTCGCCGCTGAATCAACATGAGATATGTTTGTTGCAGCGTTTGTTGCTAAAATCGGATCGCTCCATTGATTGAAAGTATCAACATTATTTTTATCGGTGATTTCATTGTGATTGGGTTTGTTGTTAATGATTTCAAGAATGGACATCTCTTCAGGTTGAGAGTTTGTTTTTTCTGTATTTGCTAAAACGTCAGCTGAAGTCTGCGGGTTTTCTTTTAACGGAAATATGTTGATTGGCGGTATGTCAGACGGAGTTGATTGATATGGTAAATTATCAAATGATGACTTTGAATGAGAATATGAACGTGAACTAGCACGTCCCAATGAGTCATTTTTTTCTAACGGAATTGAATGAGTTAATCCGATGGAGGGATTAGCTTGATTTAAAGCAGCAGATGTTGCAGTTGTCGTGTCTGATTGTGTTGTATCAGAGTTAGAGTTAGTTGTTGCTGTTGCGGCATAGTTTAGCGGGTCTGAAGTTATTGGAGTTGGAGTTGAGGGGTGAGTTGGAGTTGGAGTTGGAATTGAAATTGATGGAACAACAATTGATGGAGCGGTATCGGCAGAAGGTGTTGCGGGGTTTAGTTTCATTGTTGGAAAAACTGGAAAAGGTGTAGTTTTTAATGAAGGCGGTGCGGTCGTCTCTTGATTAGATGGACTTTGCAATGGGTTGGAATCGGAACTGATATTGGGTTGTTTAGAATCTGATTCATTGGTTTTTAAAAATTGTGACAACATATCGATGTCGTTGATTCCAGATTCTGAATCGTTTATATCGTTATTGGATAGACCTAGCAATGCGGCACCTTGTTGAACGATTTGCGGATTACTTACAACAGCACCGACAGTTCCGAGAGAAACCAAAATTGCAACAGTATAAAAAATGCCTCGTATCGTCATTTTTTTTAATTTGTAAGGTTATGTAATTTAATAAATATTTCAAAATCAGTATTAGCAAAAATACGTTTATGGTAATATTTCAGTGGAACATTTTTAAACACGGAGTACACAGAAAATAACATGTAAAGAGGAAAATAAAGTTGTAAAATAAAATGTAAAATAAACGTTGTTTTCAATAGTTGTTCTAATTTTCTGTGTTTTATATGTGACTTATATATTGTGTTTTTTGTGTCTATGAATCCGGCATAAAAATTTTGTCTAAACGGCGGCGGTGCAATGTGAATTATAAAAAATAAGTTTAATTTTAGAGTTGCAATTTTAGAGTTTGCCCTGATGATAATTTAATGATAATTTGCTCAACAAAAATTAAACGTAAAATCCAAATTTATACAATCGCCGATTACAATCTTTGCGTATAATAGAAAAAACCTAAAATTAATGCAAGATCGAATTTTTTAATTTTATGGAATAATTTTATTGTTCACGGGAACGCGGTCGTCTCGACCGCATTTTTAGTTTTGTTTTTTGACAGGATTACAGGATTGACAGGATTTTTAAATAATAAATTAAAAGAATCGTAATATAGTCAGTTGAATTTTTATTTTTCAAATTTTTTGTAATTTTTAAACACGAAATACACGAACAAGAGCTAACTATCAAGAAGTCCCGCTAGGGACTATTCACCAAAAAACTTTATTAACCGTATGTTTTAACTTACGGATCAACGCTATAAACATATCCAAGTCCCGCAGAGACGACACTTTATTGAGATATGAGAATGGGTAAAATCTGAAATAACTGTGTTGTCCCTGCGGGACTTCTTGATAGTTATCTTATGCGGAATCTTTTGCTCCTGAAAGTACTAATAATTACAGTTAGATAATTGCATTTGAAACAGAAAATTACAATGAGAGCAGTACGCCTAGTAGTAATTTTCGACAAAATAATGATAATATGTTTTCCGATTCGGGCGGTAAGCGGCTTGAACTGAAAATTCAAGAGTACAGTTTAAATTAAAATTAAAATAACTTTAGGAGGACAAGAAATGAGTATGCCGGAGCAAATTTATAATTTTGCAAAACAACGTTATGCCGATATTGGTGTTGATGTGGAATCGGCATTGCGGGAATTATCTATGGTGAAAGTTTCTTTGCAATGTTGGCAAGGTGACGATGTTAGCGGATTCGAAAATTCCAGCGGACTGACAGACGGCGGTATTCTTGCGACAGGTAATTATCCGGGCAAAGCTCGTAATGCGGAGCAGCTTCGGGCAGATGCCGATGTTGCATTTAGTCTGATTCCGGGCAAGCATAAATTTAGTTTGCATGCAATTTATCTTGAAAATAATGGGGCAAAAGTTGATCGCGATCAAATAGAACCGCGACATTTTCAAGGTTGGATAGATTGGGCGAAAGAGCGTAAAATCGGTTTAGATTTTAATCCGACTTATTTTTCTCATCCTTTGGCATCAGACGGATTCACGCTTTCTGCTGCTGATTTAGGCAAGCGTAAATTTTGGATTCGTCATGGAATTGCGAGTCGTAAAATTGCGGAATCAATGGGAGCGCAACTTGGAATGAAATCTGTTGTGAATTTTTGGATGCCTGACGGTTTCAAAGATATTCCTGTAGATCGTTTTTCACCGCGTCAACGAATGGCAGATTCTCTTGACCAAATTTTTGCAACGAAAATTGACACAAACGATGAAACGGATGCGTTAGAAAGTAAATTATTTGGTATAGGTTCGGAAACTTATGTCGTAGGTTCGCATGAGTTTTGTCTTGGATATGCGTTAAGCCGCAATAAGTTGATTTGTCTTGACGCGGGTCATTTTCACCCGACTGAAATGATTGCAGATAAATTACCGGGTCTAGCATTATTTGTAAAAGAATTCTTATTGCATGTAAGCAGACCAGTAAGATGGGACAGCGATCATGTCGTAATTTGGAACGACGATTTAAGAGGCATAGCAGAAGAATTAGTAAGAAATAATTTACTTGGCCGAGTTCATATTGGGCTTGACTTTTTCGACGCAACTATCAACCGAATTGCCGCGTGGGTAATTGGAACGAGGTCGATGCTTAAAGCGTTATTAGCAGCTTTACTCGAACCAATAAATGATCTGCGGAAATGGGAACTAATGGGAGATTACACAAAACGGCTTGCAATTTTAGAAGAATTAAAATCGATGCCGATAGGAATAATTTGGGATTACTATTGTGAAAAAAACAACGTTCCCGCCGGAACGGCATGGATTGAAGAAGTAAAAAAATACGAATCAAAAATTTTGTCAGAAGGCAGAAAATAACGTAATATATCGGTGAAAAAATTTTTTCAAAAGGAGATAATAATCAATAAGTCCCGCAGAGACGACAATTAATTAGCTCCTTCCGTATGCTGGAACATACAATTAATAAAGTGTCGTCCCTAGCGGGACTTCTTGATAGTTAGCTCTTGTTTGTGTATTTCGTGTTTAAAAATTACAAAAAATTTGAAAAACAATTATTCCACTGATATATTACAAATATTTGTAATATATTAGACGGAATTTTTGTTTTTCAATTTTTTTTCGGATTACAAATTTTAAAATTAACCTTATTTTCAACCTTATCTCACTGTAATTTTTTATTTTTAACTATCGGACTATGTTTGGTAACATTGTTGATACAATATATCTTGATAAAATATCTGCCGCTTGTAATGCACGTTCCTTTAGTGAATATAAATCAAAAATTATAGACGGCCTCCTAAATAAAGAACTAAGAGTTGTACCAAACATTCTCGCTGTACTTCTTTCATAAGATTGCATTATTCTTTTGATCTCTTTTGGTAATTCATCATTAGCCGCATCCAAAATAATACGCACTGAATTAAATCGTATAACATTATTCAAATTATCACTTTTTAAATTCCGATCTATACAAGTTTCTGCAATTGCGAAAGTTTCCATATCTACAATTTCAGCACCGTATTTCTCGCCTAATAATAATTTTTGCTCGACAGTTTCAATAGGTTGATCTACAGTAATAAGTATATTCCGGTTTTTTGTTACAATACTTTGTGAATCTTCATGTGAATCTTCATTTGAACTTTCATTTGGTTGATTCTTGCTCGAATAACTATTATCTCTAATAAAATTTTTTTGACTCTTTGACATATTCTCTGAAAGATCAATACTCATGCCGTCTGAAATTCTTAACAATAAATTTGGCTGATGAATACTAAAACGTTTTAACTGCGGTAATAACCCTCCTGCATACCCGGCAGAAATAATAAACGATGGACAAAAAATATCTAATAACGCATTGGTTGCAGCAACAGCTTTCTCTTGTCCCATGCCCGATTCAACTATTGCAATCGGAATTTTTTTTAATTTACCCCTATGAAAAATACGACCATTACCCTTGCTCGTTACACAATTTTCCAATAAGTCAACTAGACCCGCCGCCTCCATCGGTGTCGCAAATACGAATCCAAGATCAACCTTAATACTATCCGACATTTTTGACCCGTCCTCGTTCAAATTAAACTCAATTTGAAATACACAAAAATTGATATTGAAAATTTATTCAGAAAAATTCAACCGCCGTTACAGGATTTTTTCGTTCACAGCATTTTTTGAATTGTGAATTATGAATTGTGAATTGTGAATGAAAAACCATGAGAAATTCCGCCGATAATTTACTATTCAATCGTAACTTTAAATAACGGTTTTCCATATTCTACTGCTTCCCCATTTTTGACTAAAATCGCTGCAATTTTTCCTGAACATTCCGCTTGAATTTCATTAAACACCTTCATCGCCTCAATCAGACAAATTGTTTTCTCCGGCGTAACAGTATCTCCAACTTTCACCAACGGTAACGAATCTGGACTCGACGCTGCATAAAACGTTCCAACCATCGGACTCCTTATCACGTGAAATTTGTTGTCATCTAATTCTTTTTCTTTTAACTCGTCTGCTTTTCGTTTCTCTGCCGACACCGATTTATTCGGCTCCGCTTGATATATAACTTGCGGAACAACAGGTGAACTTAATTGCTGCATAACATTCCGCTTTAACTGAATATGAATATCACCCTGCTGCAACAAAATCTCTGAAAGATCATTTGACTTCATCAAATCAACAAGTCTCTCAATCTGCTTTATATCAAACACGTCTGAATTATTGTTTTTATAAATATTTGCCATTTGTAATTTATGATTAATGATTAGTGGTTAGTGGTTAGTTCGCATGCGGAAATTAGTACCGACTCTAAATTCGAATCACCAAGTCACTATACACTATTATTCTGAACACTATTATTTTGATCGCCCTTTCAGGGCTGGTTTGATTTATACTTAAAATTACTACATATAACGATGATTGAAAAATTTCACCTGATATATTACTAGAAATATTAATATTATTTTATTGTTCTCTACAAACGCCGGCAGGTAGAGCGTTGTACTGTTTAGGATCAGGAATGTCATACGCTGAATCTAATTCCGGATGCATTGCGTCAAAAGGGCCTGGTCTTTGTACAATTGGAGCGGTTGCTACTCTTGGTTTTTGCGAAATCCAATCTTTACCTGCGAAAATCGGGTCTTCTAATTGACGTAACTCTTCCGCCCCATAATACGGTCCCATCGCGTCAACCCATAAAATAACTCGTAACAAGTCGTTTCCTTTAACATTTACACCGTTATGTTTACCACTTGCCATCCGCTCAATCAATCTGCTTTTATACGATAACTTCGTCATCGGCGGGAACGTACTGTATGCAACAGGATCACGTTGTTCAAACGCTTCAACTAAAATTGTATCAGCCCATCCAAACGGCGGCTCTTTCGTACCTTTGTAATTCGAATAAGACGTTCCCCAAGTCGGATTTCCCATCAACATTACATACGGCTCTCTGAAACCGAGAAAACCGGGTCGAGAAACCGAATTAAATTTCTTATGAGCAACATTATTAACATCACCATGACACTTCCCGCAATGTTTGTCCAAAACAGGTTGAACATAACGCGGAAAACTTACCGTAATATCATCCCACGGAACCGGCGTAATATTCGACGCTGTCCGTTTCAAAGCTTTACCAGTCCGCATGACAACCGGCGTCCTTGCATGCGATTCGTGACACCCAAGACATCCGCGCTGCTCACCGGGTTGAACGCCGGTAAAACTACGCATCGTTTGAAGTGCGCGATGATTCTCATCTAAAATCTGAAAATGTAACGCTACGCCGGACGGTGCATTAAATTGAACACTTCCATCTGTTTCAATCGGAACCGTGCCGATTATTTTCTTGATACCTTCCGATTGATTTATTGAAATCTCCGGTCCAGACGAAACATAATTTCGTTTTGTCCAATACGTATATGTTTTGTGTTCAATTGACCAGATACGTAAAAATTTTGCTTTATCTTTAATTTCAGGCGGAGCGTCATCATAAATGTTATTACTGTAGATTATTCCAGCAGCAGGTTCATTTCGCGTTTCCATCGTTGGCCAATTTACGGAATCAGCCCGCACCGATGGACTCTTTCGGATGCGAATCGGTTGAGCGTCAAAAATATGATGCGTTCCTTCGTGAATCAACTCTCGATTACCGTAAACATCTTGCAACAAAAGTACCCACTTGCCTCGATGACGTTGTGCCGATACGAGAAAATCTTTTTCACTTAACGGATACGCTGAAATATACGCACTATAATTACCGGCATTATGATAAAGTTCAGATTTAACTTCAACAGGATCGGTTGGACCGTTACCGCATTCCGGCCATTTTAGTTCTTGTGTTACTTTTGTTAGACCGTCTGGAAAATTGAATCCTTTTGCCGGATCAATAATTCCGATGCAGCCGCTGTACCAATTATGATGTGCGCTTCCGATAAACATAACTTTTTCGCTATTTGGAATCTGTCTTGCGTCTTTTAGCAAGTCCGGCCAAACAGATTGATTTCCCCAAAAAGTCTGAACTTGAGTACCGTCTGTATTCATTGTCCATAGACTTTGGCATCTCCAAAGCGGTTTATCTGTATATTCCCATCGGGTGAAAATTACTTTACCGTCATTCATAATTGACGGCAAGTATTCCGGTTCGCCGTTACGTGAAATAATGTATAACTCTTTACTGTTTAGTCCCATTTTTGCCGTAATATACGCATTTGTCGGCGGCATACAACGCACGTAAATATGACCGCGGCTCGTTATAAACATTATATTTTTTCCATCCGGCAGATAAATTGGATCGATGTCGTCGAACATTCCGCCTGTCAATTGTCTTAATCCGGTGCCGTCAACATTGATTTCGTAAATGTGAAATGTTTTTTCATTGTGAGGCTTAAAACTGAAAATAATTTTTTTTGCATCGTATGAAAGATCAGGACGCCAGAAAGAACCATGCAGCGGCTCTTGCGGCATAATTTTCGTTTGAGTTTGAGTACCATCAAGTTTCAAACCTTTCAACGTTAATAATCGTCCGCCCGGTACAGCCATGTAACCTAATCGATGACGTGTTTCATGATTCCATTCGCTGCCTTGCGGAGTCGGTCCGTCAACAAGCAGCAACGAATCAAAATCTAAAACCGGATTTTTCAATGTAATATCGCGCTTTACCGATCTTACAGCAAAATATAAATCTTTATTTTCGATTCCAGCTTCCAATTCTTTTGCCTGTTTTTCAAGCTCGTCGAGTTTTTTCAATTCCGCATCGAAATTAACTTGACCGGAATATTCTTTCAAAATACGCTCTGCCAAAAAACGCGTCCAACTTATTTCTTGAATTGAACGCTCAATTGTCGGTTTATTTTGAGCTTGAAACAACCATTCATTTTCGCTTAACGTTTTTGCTTCCGATTCTGTGCGATTTTGCGTTTCAGGCGTGACCGCTTTAACTCGTCTAGCAACACCTTCAGAACGAGTCGGACGATACTCAACCAAAAATTCCATATCGATTATTAAATTAAAAAGAATTGTCTCCTCAAATGAATTCGCATCTTCTGATTTCAATTTATCAAATATTTCTTTGTTAGACTTGACCGCTTCCCAAATTTTGCGATTCGGTTCAGATAAAGCTGCCCATTGAAAATCGGTCAATGGTAAATATTCAAAATAGTCGTCCGACATTGAATTAATCCGCTCGATCAATTTGTTTTTCGGCAATGACGTCAATTCAACCGGATTCTTTTGCCATTTCAAAATGTAAGCATTGAATTCATCGGGGAAATCGTTACGAATAAATCTTGCGAGTAAAATATTATCGAGTTCGCTTAAACTGATACCGCTATTTTCTGACTTAAATTTATTGACATTGGCTAATGTTATTTTTAACGTTTTTTCAAATGAATCTGCTTTTGTATAAAGTCCTATAACTTTTTTTTCGGCAGATTTAACGGTGTCTGAAATTTTACCTTTACCTAGTGCGAACATTTCTTTTAGTTCGTCTTGTGAGAGCGGGCGAGAGTAGAATCGGATGTCGTCTAACTTTCCTTCAAAGTTTTCGTCGGCGAGACGGTTAGAAGCAGTTGAATTACAAAAAGAACCGATGTAACCGGAAGTATAAACGATAGCGTCTTCGATCAATTGTCCTCTTGCGATTCGGTCTCTATGTTTTGCCAATCCGCGATAATTCGCACCGGTTTGAAGCAGTGAAGTTTGACGTTTAAACGATCCGATTTCATTTCCATCGAGATAAACTTTCATATATTTACCGTCGAAGGTTCCAGCGATCAGGTGCCAATTATTATCGTTTAATTCAGCTTGAGCGATTGGTGCATCGAGTTCGGCATAATTTTCACCAATGTTTAAACCGAGAGTTAGAAATTTCGTTTGGGTGTTATTGTCATTATTATCAGGGCGGCCTTGAATTGCGAACAATAACCGATATTCGCCTGTTGCGCCGGAATCTTCTTTGCGGATTATTGGGAAATTTTTAGTCAATGGTGCTGAAGGCGCGACCCAAGCGGAGAATGTCAATTGTGTAAGATCGGCGGGCAAAAAATCACGAGGAATTTCGATTAACGGTTTTCCTGTAAGATTGGCAGCGTTACCGAAAACTCCGGTAACTCGTTGAATATCTTGTGTTGAGATTGCGTTGAATCTAGGGTCGGCAGAGTTACTGACGATATTAAGTTGTTCATCGTCGAAAGTCCAATAGCCGATTAAACGGTCATTAATGTTATTTGGCTCGTAAGCGTTTATTGTCGTAACAGAATTTATTGTTATGGACAATATTAGTAATAATATATTTCTAAACATTTGTTTGATCCTTTTTAGTTTTAAGCAACATCGAAAAACGGACTAGTGTGTCTGTTATACGTATTAAGTTAAGTGTAAGTTTACAAGTTTAGTTTACAAGTTTAGTTTACAAGTTTAAACGTGTTTTTATTTCTTACCGTCTTTTCAGTGCGCGGTTTTAGTTTAAAACGAATACCGAAATTCAAAATGTGAGACGTATATAATAATCTATTATCGGCTTTTTGGTAATATCCCGTAACTATTCAGTAGTATTACAATCTTTAATTATTTCCGATTTTTTATTAACCAAAGAAATATACAAAGAATACAGAAAAGAATATTTTGTAATATTTCATCAGAATATTTGAATAATTTCTAAAAATCACCAATAAAAATTTATTGTTAGAAAAAAATTAGGTTGAAAAGTAATATATACTCATTGTCCTTTAAAATTCGGTATTATTTTTTGTAACGAAAAAGGTGACCGTTCACGTATAAAACTAGAATCGCCCTGAAAGGGCAACAGGATTATAACCCGCCCCA
>JAITKS010000394.1 GCA_031278315.1 Planctomycetaceae bacterium
ATAAGCGTTTTAGAAGAGTTCCTTCTTTCATTGTGCGATCTTTAAATTCCTATACGGATTCCATTGCGTTGGATTCACTTTTTGAACTTGCATTGGATTGCGAAAACCTAACAGAATTTGAACAGGCTCTTGCACATTGACAGCAAAATTTTATGAATCCAGTGTTTTCAATATTCAAATGAAATGTCAATACAATTTATTACAATATTAGAATAAGGAGAATAAATGTTTATATCAACATTAGAAAAAAAAATCATACAAGGAATACAATTAGGAATAAAAGAAGGCAAAAAAGAAGGAATAAAAGAAGGAATACAAAAAGGTAAAACTCAGGCTATTCTCAAAATACTTAATAAGCGTTTTAAAAGTGTTCCTGATTCCGTTGTGCAATCTTTAAATTCCTATACGGATCTCATTGCGTTGGATTCACTTTTTGAACTTGCATTTGATTGCGAAAACCTAACAGAATTTAAACAGGCTCTTGCGCATTGACAGCAAAATTTTATGAATACCGTGTTTTCAATATTCGAATGAAATGTCAATACAATTTATTACAATATTATAGAAAAGGAAAATAATGGTTTGATCAATTTGATCAATATTGGAAGAATATACATTAAAAGAATTAATTCAAAGTAAAAAAATAGGTAATATATCAGTGAAAAATTTCATTGATATATTACCTAAATTACGAATATTTTTTTAACATTTTTTGATTTTAAACTGCTCTCACTTTGTTTTTGATGTGTTTTTTGTATCAACTTTTATGTCTTTGTTACTGTAATCTGTTGGCGAAACAACTGCTCGCGTGATTAAGACAAAATTATTTCCGTTAAATTCAGTAAATACACCATCAATTTTCCACGTTCCTTGACTCGGTCTTTCTGCAATTGATTTTAATACTCGTTCAAGATTCAAATTTTCTAAACAAACATATCTATCATTATTTTCAACAGTATAAATCGTTGTTCTGTTTCCGGTTTGTCTGAAAAATACTCGTTTGTTTTGAAATGTAATTCCCTCGCGGATTCTTTTTTTAACAGATGATTTAATCGGCTCACCGGAATCTACAGGTTTTTCTTCCATTTGAGGATCCTGCGGCACAGGCGGACGTTGTCCCATAACAAATACACCAAAAAATAAAAAACAAAAAAACAAAAATACAAAAAATAATTTTCTAATCATTTGCGTTTATATGTAGCAATTCAATTCAATTTTTGTAATATTTCAACAGTAATAAAATTGAAAAAAAATAAAAAGTAAAAATATATTATTAGTGAAATTCTCAGAAACACAGAAAACATCGAAAGCAACACGGGAAAATTTCAAAAAGGGAAAAAATTATAATATAAACTGTATTTTAAACAAGTCTCTGTACTGTTCTATATGTTTTTTGATTTATCAATCTTGATGTCATCTCTAAAATTTCAGTAATATATCAGTGGAATTTTTGTTTTTTTGAGATCACGAGATTTATCTAAAAAAATTTTCGTGTGTTTTGTGTTAAAAAAATTAAGAGTATATTACAAATTTCAAAATATTCTCTTTATTATATTTCATTTATTCTTATTTGACTTTCATCTATTGTGAAGTATCTTTGCAATACATTTGTGAAATTCAATAATTACTGTTTTTTAAACTACTCTTACTTTCTTACTTGAATTTTCACTATAAAAAGAAAGATTACAATAATTCCGATTTCACCGAATGTTCTTCCTAAATTTAGTTTTTAGAAATTCAACGAAAACAATCAACCCAACACTTATTATGAGATATAATACCGGAACGATTATTTCATTTACTCTTTTATTAGCAGCATTGCTAATAAATATTTGGCAATATCCGCAAGTTCAAGAAATGTTAGATAAGGAATTACAAGTAAATTTAATTCTGCCGATATTATCATATAAATTAGATAATTCGGCTCAATACAACGAATTTGATAAATCTGAAGAATCAGATTACTCCGAAGAATCAGAAAATTATCAAAATGAATTACCTAATTCAATTGATAAACCAACATCTAATCAGACTCGTCCGCCGTTATCAATTCCAACAATAATAGTTCCTTCGCTTACACCGCCGCAATTTCAAGTTAAAGATATTCCGGCAGAACCGATTAACAATAATTCTAATTCTACGCAATTAGAAAAAAAATCGAATGAATCATCAACAAAAGAAAAATTGCCCGAAGTAAATTTTATTCAACAAGAAAATTTATCTCAAGATATATCGTTACAAAAAATATTACCCGATAAAAATTTAATTGGTGTAACATCTTCGAATAATGTTAATTCACATTACAAAATTGATTTACCGTCTGATTCTGCAGCTATTTCTGCGGCAGCTGATTTACCTAAATCTAGCTATGCAAATAAATATGTTTTAGCTCAATCTGGTCAAGATAAACCTTTAACAATAAATCCGGCTAAAGATAAAAAACCAATTACAACAATTATCAATCCTCCGACTGTGCCGCAACTCAAGCCAAACATAATTCCCAGCCGGTTAATCAACACAATCGATACGACTCTGGAACGACCAATAATTTATGAGTAAACATTTGTAATTACTTTTTTTGCAATTACCTGTTTTGTAATAATATTTTTTGTAACGATATATTTTTGTTAGTTTGTCATAAATGAAAATTACATAATCACAGATTACATTGAGTTCTATACTATTCATACTTGGAAATTTGGTATTTGTTTTAATACAAAATCCGCCCTGAAGGGGGCAATAGTTTTATGTGTGAATGGTCATCTTTTTCGTTACAAAAAATAAAACCGAATTTTAAATGACAATGAGTATAGTTATAATTTCTTTATGAAGTTGCCGCAATCTTTGTATAATTTTTCCCAGTTATTACCGAAACATTCTTCAAATTCTTTTATACGGATTTCTTTTGAGTCGTCAGCTTGCGGGTCTTTTTTTGCTAATTTATTTAAGTATTTACAAAATTGTGTTCCTTTTGTTTTCGCTAAGAAGTACGTTATTCCCCACGCCATTGCATAATTGTCAACTACGGTATTCGGATCACGTAATAGGTTGTCGTCTTTTATCATTTTCTGAATAGGATCAATAGGCATTTTTTGGAAATATTTTCGCAGGTCATTCAATCTTTTTTCATTAACTTTTGGCGTTGGATCCCATCCGAGTCTATCTTTTTTGTCCGGCATTTCGTGAAATAGTGCAATACCTTCCGCAACCCATAACGGATACGGTGCGAAACGTTGTTGCATTCCATTATTCATACTCACTTGATGTGTTGCTTCATGTACTACAGTTGCAATATTGACAAACGCTTCCGGTTGACGTAAATATTGACTTATCGGCAACGTTTCCGCTTTTTTACCGCCGTTCCGAATCGACTCGAAACCAGCTAAATCACAAAGCACGACCCGATTCGTCAACTTGTTATAATACGCCAAAATATTACGCGATAACGTCAATCCTTCTGCTTCCGCATGTTTGAAAAAATCATTACGGTTAGAATAAATAATTGCGACAAGCGGAAACTCCGGCTCCGTTAATTTTAATCCGCGATTGCTCCAATATGATTTGACACCATAATACACACGCTCAAGAAGTTGCGAATACCAATTTGCAAAACCCCGCGACGTCGTATAAACAATCAAGAAATGAGATCTCTCTTTCTCCATTATTCTATATCCGGATTCACGCGGAAATTCACACTCTAAACGCTCGATATGCTCACGTATCGAATACACACTAAACGGTAAATCATCTGAACTGCGTTTAATCATGTCATCCGGCGTAATCACAAAATATTGACCATCCCGCGCCTTAAAAACAAGACCGTCTTGAGCCTCAATCAATACTTCGCCCGATTCATTACGAACTATACCGCCATGCTTAAACTCGATATATTCAAGTCCAAACGAAATATCAAAACAAAAAAATATCAAAATAAAAATAAAAAAATTACGAAAATTCATCTTGGCACACTTTGAAAAAATTGTTACTATCCGCATTCGATCAGCATTCAGCTAGAATTGGGATTCTAAATAAATATAGTTTTTAAGGACAAATAATATTTTTAGTGAAATAAATGAAATAATATTTTTAGTGAAATTTTTTAGTGAAATTTTTAACGTATCAGTCAACGTTGCCAATCCGCCAAGTACGAATCAGCAAAAATATGTAAATCAACAAGACATTGTGAACTCGTTATCGTCTATATTTTGATTTATGATTTCGTATTAACTAAAATATAAACGCCGTATTATGAATTTCAACGATACAATAAATATATTCATTAAAACTTGCTGCACGAAACGTAAACGGACAGCTCAAATCGAAAATTCAAAATAGAACCGCTTAAAATTCCGCTTAAAATTCAACAAACCAAAAATAACTAATTTAAAATTTAATAACAATATGCAAAAAAAATCACTTTTGAAAAGTACCGGCATCATAATTTCGATTACAACTGCAATTTTGATTACGCTGATAACTTCATCATGCCGCAGTACCGATATTGAGTTTCTTGCTAAAACGTCAATAATTCCGGCATACAGCGATAAGATACCCGGTCTCGATTCGCCTCACGATAGACGTAATTTAATCCGCGAAAAAGGAATCGAAGGTGCAAAGAAAAATACTCCCGAAGAAGAACGTGAAATTCTTTTTGCACAATTATTAGAAGAATACAGCACATCACCCGACCCAAACATGAGACGCGAAGCCGTCGACGCAATGGCTAACATTCCTTATCCTAATAAAGAAAAAATTATGCTCGAAATTCTCAAAGATGACAACATATTGATCAGAATTTCCGCTATTGAATCACTGGGCAAAATTTATAATGGTGAAAAAGAAAATATCGCCGACAAACTAATCAATCAAATCTACACCGATTCCGATAAAGATGTACGTATTGCCGCTATACGTCAACTTGGCAAAAAAATAAATGACTCGCAGCTAAACAAAAAAATAACGCTGGCTCTCGGCAAATTACTGCACGATAAAATTCTAGCGATAAGATACGAAACAATGGAATCGCTCGGAAAAATAAGCGGAAAAGATTACGGAAAAGATATAAATCGATGGATAAAATATATCCAAAACATAGATGGTGAAAGTACAGAATTACCCAAAGAAAGAACATGGATAGAAAAATTACCAACAATTCACCTGCCTATATTGAGATAAAATAATCGGCAATACCGTATGCAATTATTACAACGGGGGACTTGCGTTTTATACTAAATCGTTTAAAACTATCCGCCTTTGAATAAATTCAAGTCTTGATCAAACATTATAATCAACGCGGTATCAAGTCTTGTTTTTTGACTTGGCGGTATGAAAAATTTATCGCTAACTTTTAACGTATTTTCGTGCAATTACAGTTAATGAAATCATTACACGAAATATTACTAACAAATTTAACAAATTAACAATTCAACCAAATTACCAATTTAACAATTTAACAAATTCAATAAACTTAAAATGAATAGTAACCATAATCAAAACGACTTAAAAAACTTTCTTGTCAACCAATATGAAGATTGGATTTATCCGAATCGCAAGGTACTTATTTTCCTTGTTTCTTTTGTGTTAATTATATTAGCCGTGTTATTTTTTGTTTCACGATCTAATGTTGATGTCAAGGCGAAGACGTGGGAGCAATTTTTCAAGGTACTTGATTCACCTGATCCAGTCAAACCGCTTGAGAGTTTTGCTGGGATAAAAGATGGATTTTTTGAATATCAAGCGGCGATAACGGCGGGTCAATTGTTGTTAGCGCAGGCTTGTGACACGGGTTTTTCGGACAAATCACAAGCGGCGGAAAAACTTGAAAAGGCTCTTACATTATTTGAAAATGTATATGACAAGAGAAAGGTAAATGTTAAATTTAAGCGTCAAGCGGCTCTTGGAATTGCGCAAGTTCATGAAGCGATGGCGAGTGTCCGTGCTGGTTCAAACGAATTGGAAATAGCAATTGCGGATTACAAAAAAATTATAGAACTGTGGCAAGGCGAATATGAAGCCAAAATTGCTGAATCTCAATTAGCATTACTTACTCGTGACGATACAAAAAAATTCTACGACCGATATGCAACAGCCAATGCCGACCGTGTACCCAATCCAGACGAATTCAATGTTGAAATCAATAAAAATGATCCTTTATTGCCAAGTCCAAACAGTTTAATTCCCGACGTTTTTTTCAAAAATTCCGCACCAGAAAAACCAAAAGACGAACCAACAGAAAAATCTGAAATAAAACCAACAGAAACACCAAAAGACGAATCAACAGAAAAATCTGAAATAAAACCAACAGAAAAACCAAAAGATGAATCAACAGAAAAACCAAAAGATGAACCAACAGAAAAACCAAAAGATTAATTTCTAGAAATTCAATTTTATGTAATATAGTCAGTGGTGAAAAAAATTTTTTTGTAACGTTCTATTTTGACATTTTTGTTTTAAGTTTTTAAAACACGAAACACACGAAATTACACAGAGAACACGAAAATCATATACAACCCCTTTTCGTGATTTTCGTGTTTTTTCGTGTTAAGAAAAGTATCTTTATTTTAGAGATTTGGAATTTATGATTTAAGATTTTACTTGAAGATTTAATTTTATTCGATATAACGTTTAGCTTCTATAAAATCTTGGAATGCCGGTTTTAGAGTTCTGGTTGAATCGATCAAGCCGGCGTATGGAACTTCATACGGCTCGATTAATTTTGTGTCTTCACAATCATCATTTACGTCTTGTAAAATTCCCCAGAATACACCTTGTACAACTCGACGCCCTAATAACGTATTAAGTAATAAATTTGTCCAGTATTGTTGTATAGATTCTGACCACTGTCTTACAGAAGATTTGTCATTATCAAGCGGGTCGCCTGCATTGGCACTCGGTATCGTAATCGAAACATAAACTTTTTTACCCAAAAAACCCCACTGATCAACCATGTTTCCAATCGTAACCGGATCACGCGGATACGTTGAACGATTGTCTATTCCAAAATTCATTTCCATCATTACCGAATCAATTTCTGTACAATTCACTAAAAGTTCCGCTAATTGAATCTGATCCAAACCCGTCATGTAATCCATTGAATATTCACTCCAAGGACGATCAATACTAACAATTATATTTTTTTCTACTCCTATCATTCTCATTCTTTGCGCAAGATGCCGCACTAAATTTACAGCTCGTAACACAGGAATAGACGGAATATTACACGAATTAAATCTGCTTGCTAAAATCCACGAATGCGCTTGCGCTCCAAATCTTTCAACTATAGCATGAACAAATTTTATCGCACGCCGCTCCCAGAAATCTTCTTCACGTAAATGAGACATTAACCATACCGGAAGCGCATTAACATCGAAACAAAGAAGCGGTCCCATTACAATTTGAAATCCATAACGTGCAGCAATTGCTATTTTTTGTTCTAATAATTCCCATTGTAAAATGTCTTGTTGCGGTTCGATTTCACGCCAAGTCGGCATCGGCAGAACCGCATGAAAAGCATCCCGTAAATAATCCGCATAAAGATCAAATTCATAAATCGAATTGATCGGATGCGAATGCAAACCAATTCCAAGAGTAATTGGTAACTTTTCCGTATTACGCAACCGCCATGCAAGAGATTGCTCCGTGTATGATCTAACAACATCAATTGTGAGATTACTCAATTCTGCTAAAACTTGCATTAGCTCTTGATCAATATATGCGAGTTCATAATTTCCGACTGCAAGTTTAGAAAATTTTCGTGATGCAGATGTAGTTCGAGCAGCGAAATCAGCGGACGGTCTGAATCCGGTCATTTGCCATTCGAATACACGGCGCAGCAAACGCCCCAAAGAACCGCGTACTAATTCTTTGGTAAGAATATAAGTTCGCGATTGTGAAGGAAGTGATTCCGTAGATTCCATTACCATGCCAAGATTTGCATTTGTCCAGAGTACATGTACCGTGCCGCTGCCATTCGTTTCAGAAAGAACGACAAGTTCATTATTATCGAGAGTCATTTCTGTAGGACGAGGTTGTCTTCCCCAACCTGCGAAATAACCAGTCTTCAAAAATGATTCCGGTACGATGCCCGGTGTAAAGCGAAATCGTAATTCAGCCATTGATAAAATCGTTCATCTGAAATTGACTATCATTCAGTGAAAAAAATTTTCCAACTGATTGATTTTTAAAAAACAAAATAACGTGATTATTGTGATAATATTATTTCGTGATTTTATTATGCGGATTCGAATAATTATTTGTTAGTGTTTTCGTGTTGAATAAAAAAGTTATACCTGATTTTTAAATAAGGTCGAGTATTGTATCAGACTTTATGAACATAGGCTAGTATCCTTTATCTAAAATTTGAGAAACAAATTCTATGTGCGGTATTGTATTTAATAAACTTTGCCCATTTTAAACTTTTTGTAATATATCAGTATCAGTAGAATTTTTGCAGTCATCATTATATATAGTGAATTTCTAAAAATCTAATGTAAAAATTTATTGTTAGAAAGAACGCGGTCGTCTCGACCGCATCTTTAGGCATTTTTTGTACAAAAACCATGCAGGCGAGACGCCTGCGTTCCTCCTAATATTAGTTTTTAGAAATTACCTTTCGTTTGTTATATTTTTTTCGTTACAAAAAATAAAAATTTACGTGAACGGTTACAATTTTTTGGTTCGAGTTATTTTCTTATTTTATATCTAAAAAAAGTTGATTGCGGTTTTCCGTTATATTTCACCGTTATATTTAACAGTATGTGATATTTTCTGTTTTAAATTGGTGTGATACTGTGTTATTTCACGGATAAATTTACTTTTTTATGCTTTTTGTATTTGGCATAAGTATTGCATAATCTTGTTTCACATCAGATGAAAAAACAAACGCATAAGACTGTATAAATTATAAACTGTAATTCCGAATACTAAATTTAATTTAGAACTATTACAAAATTTTTAACTAGTCATTTTTTTGCAATACTAGAGTTTGTACTTGTCCGCTTTAAGATTGTGTTTGGTTTGAGTCTTCAACTGGAGTATTCTTTTCAATTTATGTTTGTTATTAATCGGTGTAGATTTTTTTTCGTTATGCCTAAACCCTAATCCTAAAAATTTTTTCATGTCTTACATTCAAGCGGACAAGCAGCAGCCTGTTTCAAAATATCATTGTGTTAAAGATCGAAATTCAAAACCGAGTCTGAATCATCCTTGTTTTAATAACAAATCTCATAATAAATTCGGCCGAATACATTTGCCGGTTAGTTATGATTGTAATATTCAATGCCGTTTTTGTGTTCGTTCCCGTAATGATTATGAAACTCGACCCGGAGTAACTCGAAAAATTCTTTCGCCGATTCAATCGCTTGGTATTATTGATCGGGCGTTGCGTTTGTGTCCTGAAATTACTGTTGTCGGAATTGCCGGTCCGGGCGATACTTTGGCAAACGACGCCGCTTTGGATACATTTTTTTTAATTCATCAGAAGTATCCGCAGTTGATAAAATGTCTTAGTACAAATGGTTTGAACTTGCCCGATTATATCGACCGATTGCATAATGCCGGAGTTCAAACAATTACCGTTACAATAAATGCTGTCGATCCCGAAATTATTTCAAAAATCGTCAGACATATTTTGTGGGACAAGAAAAAAATTTCAGGTGTCGCAATGGGTAAAATTTTGATCGGCCGACAGTTGACCGGAGTCAAACTCGCTGCACAGCTTGGTATGACCATTAAAGTAAATACTGTCTTGATACCGGGAATAAATGATTCGCATATTGAAGAAATTGCATTCACTGCTAAAGAATTAGGTGTATCAATTTACAATATTATTCCGCTCATTCCGCAAGGTGAATTTAAAAATACAAATCCGCCGGATTGTAACGACCTAAAAAAAGCTAAAGCCCTCGCAACACAATACATCGATGTCTTTGAACATTGTAAACATTGCCGAGCAGACGCATGCGGAATACCGGGAGTTAACGATTTTTCATCTCAACTCTACCAAGAAAAAATGGAAACTTTTTCACACGGATAAATCACATTAAACTCAATTTTATTTATTGTAACGAAAAAGATAACAAACGGAAAATTTTTGTAGAGACACAATGTCTTGTGTCTTCCGGTTGAGACAAATCGATTTATTTATTGTAACAAAAATCGAATTTTCAAATGTGAGGAGATTTTTCACTTGAATATTTCACTTGAATATTTCATTTGAATATTTTCAGTGCAAAATATACCAATAGGAAAAAGAAAGGAAAATTTAATGTCAAAAAAAATTAAACAGATTGCGATTTACGGTAAAGGCGGAATCGGCAAATCAACAACAACGTCAAATATAAGTGCTGCGCTTTCGACGCTTGGTTATAAGGTCATGCAGTTTGGTTGTGATCCTAAGAGCGATTCGACCAATACGTTGCGTAATGGTCAATACATTCCGACGGTGCTTGATACTATTCGTACTAAATCGAATGTCAATGCGCATGACGTAGTTTTTAAGGGCTTTAATGGAATTTATTGTGTCGAGGCCGGCGGACCTGCACCGGGTGTCGGTTGTGCAGGACGAGGAATAACAACGGCAGTGCAATTGTTCAAGCAGCAACACGTGTTTGAAGAGCTTGATATCGATTTCGTAATTTTCGATGTTCTCGGCGATGTAGTTTGCGGAGGTTTTGCGGTACCTATTCGCGAAGGAATCGCCGAACATGTTTTTACGGTTTCTTCGTCTGATTTTATGGCGATTTATGCAGCTAACAATTTATTTGCCGGAATAAAAAAATATTCCAACAATGGCGGCGCTTTACTCGGCGGAGTAATTGCAAACTCAATCAACAAACCATACGCAAAAGATATTGTCGATGATTTTGTTAAACAAACCAAGACTCAAATTGTAGAATATGTCCCCCGCTCGGTTACTGTAACTCAAAGCGAATTGCAGGGTAAAACTACGATTGAAGCGGCACCGGATTCGGCACAAGCTGCTGTATATCTTAATCTAGCTAAAAGAATTGCGTCGCATGAAGTGTCAAAATCTCCAGAGCCGTTGACTGTCGAGCAACTTCGGAATTGGGCAGCACAATGGGCTGACCATTTGTTAGCTTTAGAAACAGGTTCGATTGAAGGAACACATTCGAATATTTAGTTGAAATGAATAGTTGGAATGAATAGTTGTAATGGAATCTAATCTTGTTATGAATCGTACTATCAAGTTAAGAAATATTAGTGCGTATTCAGTGAAACATATTTTACGTAGATACAGTTTACTCGAATAGAAAATTCAAGTGAGTGTTGTCTAAAACAATTTATATTTTTTGTAACGAAAAATCAAATTACAGATAAAATGGTAACAGAAACAATAAAACAAAAAATCAATCTCAATGTTGCAGATTGTGAAACTCGTGAGCAGCGTCTTGGGACGATTATTAGTTGGACAGGCAAAGCGTCAGAGCTTTCAACATTATCGAATAAAGCGCGTTGCGGTGCCGGCGGACGGCGCGATTGCGCTTTGTGTGAGGTTAAAGTACCGTTCACGCAAGGCTCTGTTTGTAGTGAGCAGATGGTAGAATGTCAGGCGGGTAATGTGCGAAATGCGGTTTTAGTGCAGCATTCACCGATAGGGTGTGCTGCTGGTCAATCGATGTATAACTCAATTTATCGCAATGGATTAGCGATACGCGGACTGCCCGTTGAGAATCTACTGATAACTTGTACGAATCTTAATGAATCAGATATGATATTCGGCGCAATTTATAAATTGCATCAAACGATTCAAGATGTATATGACCGTCATAAACCTGAAGCGATATTTGTTGCTACTTCGTGTGCAACTGCGATAATCGCTGATGATATTGAAAGTGCGGCTTCGGAGTATCAGGAAAAACTTGGCATTCCGGTTATTCCGCTTTATTGTGAAGGGTTCAGGTCGAAACATTGGAGTACAGGATTTGACGCAACTCAACATGGAATTTTACGTCAAATTGTGCGAAAGAATCCGGCGAAAAAACAGGACGATTTAATCAATGTAATAAATTTGTGGGGATCAGATGTTTTTACGCCGATGTTTGCTGAACTTGGACTACGTGTAAATTACGTCGTTGACTTGGCGACCGTTGAACAACTTGCACAACTGTCGGAAGCTGCGGCAACCGTTGGATTCTGTTACACGTTATCGACTTACATGGCTGCTGCTTTAGAACAAGAATTCGGAATACCTGAAATTAAAGCTCCGCAACCATACGGGTTTGCAGGAACAGACGCATGGCTCAGAGAAATTGGACGTGTTACGAATCGGGAAGAAAAAGTTGAAGCATATATCAAAAAAGAGTATGAAGCTATTGCGCCGCGGCTAAAAGAACTTCGTGAGAAATTGAAAGGTGTCAAGGGGTATGTTGCAACTGGTTCGGCGTATTCGCATGGTTTAATTTCTGTATTGCGGGAACTTGGTATTGCTGTAAACGGCTCGTTAGTTTTTCACCACGACCCAGTTTACGACAGCGGCGATCCGCGTGAAGATTCGCTTAAACATTTAATTGAAAATTACGGCGATGTACCTTCGTTTCATGTTAGTAATCGGCAGCAGTATCAATTTTACGGATTGTTGAAAAAGGTAAAACCGGATTTCATTTTGATTCGGCACAACGGACTTGCCCCTTTAGCTTCAAGATTAGGAATACCTGCTGCTCCGCTCGGTGATGAACATATTGCTATCGGATATAAAGGAATAATAAATCTAGGTGAAGCAATTCTTGATGTACTTGCTCATAAAAAATTTCACGAAGATTTATCTCAACATGTTACGTTACCTTATACCGCATGGTGGCTCGAACAAGATGATCCGTACGTGTTGGCAAAGCATCCCGAATTGATTGATGATTAATTTTTGTGTGCAACTATTTGTAACTAATTGCAACTAATTGTAAGGAATTTCTAAAGACAACTTCTAAAAACAAATTTTAGGAGAAACGCAGGTATCCTGCCTGCAATGTTTTTGTAAAACAAACGCCTAAAAATGCGGTCGAAACAAATGAAATTTTTTTAAGAATAAATTTTATGAAGTTTTTAGAAATTTCACTTAATGTAATTTGTAATATATCAGCGGAATTTTCGTTTTTCAACTTTTTTTATGTTATGAATTTTAAAACGAACTTAAAACTTTTGAAAAATTTCACTGATATGTTAATGTAATTTTCATTTTAATTTTAACTTTAACTTTAACTTTAATTTTAATAAAAATAATGACAACTAATAAAACGATCTCTAATAAATCTATATTGGAGATAAATCAAACGAATTCGATAAATCAGGTACGATATGGTTGTGCACTTGGTGCGATGTACAGTGTTGTAGCGATTCCGGGAGCGATTCCGATTGCACATTGCGGACCTGGTTGTGCGGACAAACAATTTATGGCGTTAGCTTTTTACAATGGATTTCAAGGCGGCGGATACAGCGGCGGTGCAGTTCCGCCAAGCGTAAATGCAGGTGAAAAAGAAGTAGTATTCGGCGGAAATGAGCGTCTTGATGAATTGATCAAATCGACATTGAAAATATTACGCGGTGATTTATTTGTCGTGTTGACAGGTTGTATCGGCGAGTTGGTTGGTGATGATATCGGGTCGGTAGTTAGTCCGTTTCAGCAGCGCGGAGTCCCGATAGTTTATGCTGAAACGGGCGGATTTAAAGGTAATAATTTCACCGGACATGAATTAGTTACACGGGCGATTATTGATCAATTTGTAAAAGATTATTCGGGAAAGAAAAACGAGAAACTTGTAAATGTGTGGTCTCTTTTACCGTTTCAGAATACGTTTTGGCGAGGTGATTTAGCGGAGGTCAAGCGTATTCTTGAAGGAATAGGGTTTGAAGTAAATATTTTATTCGGACACGGAAGTAATGGAACGGACGAATGGAAAACGATCCCGAAAGCTAAATTTAATCTTGTGCTTTCGCCGTGGTTAGGTTTGGAAACGGCGAGATATTTGGCGGAGAAGTATGAACAACCGTTTTTTCATTATCCTGTTTTGCCGATAGGGGCGAAAGAGACAGCAAAATTCTTGAGAGCAATTGCAGATTTTGCAGGATTAAATAAAGAAAAACTTGAAGAATTTATAAGAAAAGAAGAAAAAGAATACTATTATTACTTAGAACATTTTTCCGATTTCTACGCTGAATATTGGTGGGGACTGCCTGCAAAATATGCAATTGTTGGAGACAGCGCGTATGTTTTAGGTGTGAGTAAATTTCTTGTTAATCAATTAGGATTGATTCCTGCCAAACATATAATTACGGATAATCCGCCGGAACAATATAGAGAATTTATTGCGGGAGAGTTTAGCCGTCTATCGCATGATGTTTCTGAAGAGATATTATTTATTGAGGACGGATATTGGGTAAGAAAAATTTTAGAGAGTACAGATTTCGGACACAAACCGCCGATTATTTTCGGAACGACATGGGAGCGTGATGTAGCCAAAAAACTAGGCGGATGTGTTGTAGAAATCGGATTTCCAGCTTCGTATGAAGTAGTGATTAACAGAATGTATCTAGGCTATCGCGGAGCTTTAGCATTGCTAGAAAGAATTTACACAACAGCAATAAGTGCAAGCGCATAGTTTATAGTGGTTAGTGGTTAGTGGTTAGTGGTCAGTTCGCATGCGGAGATTAGCACGGGTTCTAAGTTCGGATCATTAATTACTATCCTGTCAATCCTGTAATCCTGTCAAAAAAACAAAACTAAAGATGCGGTCGAGACGACCGCGTTCCAGAAAAAAATAGGAATTTAATGATTAGCGGATTAATGGTTAGTGATAGCTCCGCATGCGAACTAACCACTAACCACTAACCGTTAACTAACTATTGAACGAAAGTTTTGGAATCGGTAATTTCAATCGTTGCCGAACCGCCCTTTTCTGGAACAGTAATTTTGATAGGAGTAGTTTGAATATTACCCCACTCTTCGGGAACCGGATGCGGCATTGCTGC
>JAITKS010000428.1 GCA_031278315.1 Planctomycetaceae bacterium
ACGCTTATTGAACTTGTTGTCGCGTTAACACTCTCAGTATTACTCGTAACAACAACAAGCGGCGTGATTAAGTCGATGATGCAAAAGAAAAAAGTTTTTGCGGATCGTCTGGAATTACAACCTTGGCGTTTGGAATTGGCGGCGAGATTGTGGGATGATCTTTGTCAGTCGAAGGAAATGCGAATTGGTACGAAAACGCTTGAACTTATCGGATTCTGCGGACATGACCGCGCAACCGGCGAACCGTCGCAAACGCCGGTTTATGTTTTATGGCAATTAAACAATGAAGACGGTTATCGTGTTTTAATTCGAACAGAAAAACCGCACGGCGGAATGGATGAATTAACCGTAACTCCTAAAAGCGAACTGACCGCAATTGGCATAACAACAATTTCCGTAGGAACTTTTGCCGGACGCGAACAAGAAGAAAAATCGGAAATGTTTACGTTGATCGCAACGGAACAACGTAATCACGATAACGAATCCGGTGATTGGACAACCATACCGAAAGTACTGAAATTAGTTGTTTTTGGCACAAAAAATGAAATACTGGTCAATGAATTAATTTTTCGATAAAAACACAACGTCAAAAAAGTTTGGTATTGATTTTAGTATTGGCAATGCTTACAATGGCGGCATTATTTAATTTTAACTGAAAGATTACTCTTACTATCCGATTATATATGAAACAAAAACAACGTCCAATTTTTATCCAAACATTTTTCGACGCTTTACATGCCGCTCGTACTGAGGAAGAGGTCAAACATGCATACGCAACATATTTTGATGTGGAGTATAACACTTCGGACAGACACGATCTCTACACGCAGCAAGTCCTCTTCGAGTTTAAGTACGATAAACATTTCGACAACGGCAAAAGTACGGCGCAAGTTCTTGCTCAAACATTATATTACGTCCGAAAATTGAAATACTCGCGTCAGCCGAAATTCGATAATTGTGTTGATAAACCGATTCCGCCTGCCCTTTGCCTTGCCGACCGCAACAGTGCCATAATTACTGAAACAACAATATGGAAAACTTTTTATGACAATCCCGATTACGATTGGGACTTGGCTCCTAGTATGCCCGATCCCATTCTTGTTAATGCTCTTACTAATTACCCGTCTGTCAACAAATTGCATGTTTTTAAAATTGGCGATAAATCGGAATTTAAGATTTTCGAAGAAATATTACGAAAATATCTCGACGAACAACTCACTTTTAAGTTTGCCGAAAAGAAAGTTATTACGGAGGAAAACTTTGAAGAAGTATTCGAATATTGGAATAAAAAATTTGGCGAATCTGTTCAGAATAATTTCAAACCGAGCCGATATTTTGTAACTGATATTCAAGAAAACACATCATGGTACGAAAAAAATGAAGGACGTGTTTATTTTAAAATCGGTCATTCGAGAAAACCAATTCCTAAAAAAATCACCGCAGATGATTACGAATATTTTTGGCGTTTATATGAAAAAGTAACGAATACAGAAACAGCACGAGGAATTCTTGCCAAGATCGACCGTATTACCGATGTTACGTTGCGAAAATTTTTTGGCGAATTTTTTACGCCGCTTCCGTTTGCGAAAAAAGCATTAGAATATATTGAACGGACGCTTGGTAAAAATTGGTGGGCAAGCGGCGAATACCGTTTGTGGGATATGGCGGCTGGTACGGGCAACCTCGAATATTACTTACCGCAGGATGCACTCAAATATTGTTATCTTTCAACACTGTATCAAGGCGATGTGGAACATCTTGAACGATTATTTCACGACGCAGAAATTTTTCAGTACAATTATTTGGAAGATGATGTTGATAATCTTTTTATTACAAAGCGAAGTCTTGCCGTTAAAAATGGCAACGCTTATGATTTAACATGGAAAATGCCGGAAAAATTACGCAACGATTTGAATAATCCGAAACTGAAATGGATCGTTCTCATCAATCCTCCATTTGCAACAGCGCAGGAGGCGGGTTTGAAAGGCAAGAGTAAATGCGGAGTTTCCGATACGAATATACGACAGCGGATGCATGCCGAAAATTTAGGTGAAGTATCAAGAGAGGTTTATGCTCAATTTTTGTATCGGATTAAATATGAATTTAGCAATAAAAAAACATATTTAGGATTATTTGCACCTCTGAAATATATTATTTCGAATAATGATCAAAAATTTCGTGATAATGTTTTTTATTGTACTTTTAATAAAGGTTTCACTTTTTCATCAGCCAATTTTCATGGCACATCCAAGAGCAGCTCTTTTCCCGTTTCATTTATTGTTTGGAATATAAACAAAGAGAAAAAATTAGAAAACCAATCTATTTCACTTGATGTTTTTAATGAGTCTGTTGAAAAAATTGATGTTAAATATTTGGCATTGGAACACCGCAACCGTTTTCTTAGTAAATGGATCGAACGTCCGCCAGCAACGATTAAATTTCCGCCGTTTGGTTCGGCTATTACAATAAAAGCACAAAATGTTGATCGTCGTGACCGTATTGCAATTAATTTTTTGGCGTCGTTAATGTGTAAGGGGAACGAGTGTCAAAATCAGCAATATACCGCTTTTTTATCTGGTCCTTATGTCAGTGCGGGCGCATTATCCGTAACGCCGGAAAATTTTGAACAGGCAATGGTTGTTTTTGCGGCACGATGTATTCCGGCAAATACATGGTTAAATCATGTTGATCAGTTCCAACAACCCAACCGAAAACTTTCACAACAATTTATCGTTGATTGTGCAATTTGGAGTTTATTTGACAGTAAAAACCAGACGGCAGCCTTGCGCAACGTAAAATATGAAGGTAAAGTTTATCAGATTGAAAATCATTTTTTTCCATTTTCCGTTTCAGAATTAAAGAGTTGGATTATCAATGACAAAGATATTAAAACAACGCTTCGGGGAACTAAAAATTCGTTTGTTGCAGACTGGATATTGAAAAAACAAATATCGCCGACCGCAAAAAACGTGATTGATACCGCAAAGAAAGTGTATGGTTTTTATTTTGCGAATATTCATCGATTGCGAACGCCAAAGTTTAAGATTGAAACGTATGACGCCGGTTGGTGGCAGATACGGCAATCGTTACAAGATGTCAAACTAGGTGCCGACGAGCTTGCCGATCTAAAATTATGTCACGATAAACTCAAAGAAAAACTTTTAAAGCAATTAAAAATTTATGGAATTATTGAATAAACCAATTTAATAATGTTTTAAAAATGATTAAACAAATTGGGACTGTCAATTTATTCGGATAATGTTTACTAATTTTAGTACAAAAAAAGAGTCCTTGTCAATGAATTAATTTTTCGATAAAAAAACGTTAATAAGGTAACTTCTAAAAATTTTCGTAAAAGATTATTTTATTCGACTTCAGTCGATCAAAAATATGATTTTGAACGATTATTGAAAGAGGTTGATGTTCCTGACCGTGAACGCCGTGTGTTCCGAAAGGTTCTGACGGATAAAAGCCGTTGCCATTCACTCTGGATAATTACAAATAATGCTCATCGGTCTTGGGTTCGGCTTGATATTCGTACAACGGAATCCGCAACAGGAAATGATATTGAAACATTTTATTGGTAATTTATTGATCCGATGCACGTTTTACGATTGAACACAATTTTATTTATAACAGGTTCATTGCTCTGGTATCTTGCCGCCGGATTGTTATTGTACGTTTTGATTGCGCCGGTGAATGTAAAATCAGGCGGCAG
>JAITKS010000469.1 GCA_031278315.1 Planctomycetaceae bacterium
TATTTTTTAATAACTACAACTTGTTTTTGAGTCAAAAAATTGTCTATGTATTTACCCTGCAAGGGCAATTTAAGTTTAAAACGAATACCGAAATTTAAAGTGTGAAAAGTATATATTACCAAAATTTTTCTTTTTACCCACTAATTGTCAAAGTGGAATTTTCGGTTACAATTTGATAACTTTTGTAAAATTTGTACTCACTTCTTTTAGATTTTTTAGTTACTCACACTTGAATTTTATGAAATATACTTTAACGTTTTAAAACTACTCTTACTTGAATTTCAGTTCAAGCTGTCTGTTTGCTTATTACCTTATTGCCTACAACAGCAGATTTTATCGAATACGCCGCACTTGCCGGAAGTCCAGAAAGTCATAGTACAATTCGTATAAATTTTTTATGTTACCGAAATTCTAAACATGTGAATGTAATGTCACTATATTTTTCCAACAACATATTTCCAACAACGTTTTTTTATTCGCTATGAAACAAAACGATCATAAATTAAACGATCATTATTCATATTCAAATCATACTATTTTAAAAAGAACAGATTTAAAAAGAACAAATTTAAACTGCTCTCATTTTAATTTTAATTTTCGGTTCGAGCAGTCTGCCTACTTATCGGAAAACAGACTTCTACGTACTTGTATCGCCGAAAATTATCGTACAATACGTATAACAACTGCACTTTGTAGTTATATGAAAAAATTTATAAAAACATTTTCAATCCTGAAAATTTTTCATCAACGTTTTTCAAGATTAATGTCTGAACTCGCCAAGTTACAGCTTAATTCCGACAGAAAATCTCAATTGAATAATTTTACCGATAGTCTAACAATCGAATTTAATAACAATAATTCCAATGAGAACTCTACCAATAATAATCTTAATAATAACGGTAACAACAATAATAATTCCGAAGTCAACGGCAGTAATAATCCCAAAGATGACGACAGCGATAATTTCAACGATAACGGCGACAGTGATAATGTAAACAATAAAAATAAACGTAAACCCAAGCTGCCTCCAGCCGATAAAAATATTTCTATTTGGCTGATTTTGGTTATTGTAACCGGTGCGATGCTTATTATTTCAGTAATGCAGCCGAGCCGTACTGAAATTCCGTACAGTTACATGCTGCAGTTAATTGAGCAAGGACCAAAACCTGAAGCGTTTGTCGATGTAAGCGAAGGTAAAGACAAAAACGCTTACACAATACGATATTCAAATCTTGACAAACTTGTTGTCAACAGTTACGAAATTACGGCGACGGTAACTCGTCAGATATTACGGGTCGGTAACAAAAACGAAAAGCAACCGCCGGAGCATAATTACAGAATAACATGCGGCAGAAGCGGTTTTGCTCTCGACGACGGACAACTTCTCGAACTGTTACGAGAACACGGATTCAAATTCCGCAGTGCCGGTTCGCCCGGTTTTTGGCAAGAAAATGGTGCATGGATAATACTTTTCTTGATTACAATTGGAGTCGTGTTTTTTCTGTTTCGCGGACTTGGTAATTCCGGCGCAATGGCATTTGGACACAATCGCGGAAGATTAATTACACAAGAAGATATCGATATCACTTTTAATGACGTAGCCGGAGTTGACGAAGCTGTCGATGAATTAAAAGAAATAGTTGAATTCTTAAGAACTCCTGAAAAATTTCAGGCACTCGGAGGACGGATTCCTCGCGGTGTACTTTTAGTTGGTCCGCCTGGAACAGGTAAAACAATACTTGCGAAAGCTGTTGCCGGTGAAGCTGGTGTTCCGTTTTTTAGTCTTTCGGGTTCCGATTTCGTAGAATTGTATGTCGGTGTAGGAGCAGCACGTGTTCGTGATTTATTCGTGCAAGCACAACATCGTCACCCTTGTATTATTTTTATCGACGAACTCGACGCTTTAGGTAAAGTTAGAGGAGGAAGTCAACTCGGCGGACACGACGAAAGAGATCAAACTCTTAATGCGTTACTAGTAGAAATGGACGGTTTTAATACAAATTCGGGAATTATCGTGATGGGCGCAACGAATCGGCCTGAGGTACTCGACCCAGCTCTTATGAGACCCGGACGATTCGATAGACAAGTATTAGTAGATCGGCCAGACTTGGTTGGACGTGAAGCAATATTAAAAGTTCACGTAAAAAATGTCAAGCTAGACAAGAAAATTGAATTAAAAGAAATCGCTTCAATAACGTCTGGATTTGTCGGCGCAGACTTGGCAGCATTAGTAAACGAAGCCGCTCTGTTAGCAGCACGGGCAGACAAAAAAACTGTAACAATGACAGAATTTAACGAAGCTGTTGAAAGAGTTACAACAGGTTTACAAAAGAAACAACGCGTAATCAGACCAGATGAGAAAAAACGAATCGCAGTACATGAATGCGGTCACGCGTTGGTAGCGTATTTTACGCCTTGTTCGGATCCCGTTCATAAAGTGTCGATTATTCCGCGCGGGCTGGCTGCTCTAGGTTACACTTTACAAAGACCAGACGATGACCATTATCTAATGACAAAAAACGAACTCGAAGCAAGAATCCAAACGTTTCTAGCCGGAACAATCGCAGAAGAAATGGAATTCGACGCAGTTTCAACAGGTGCTCAAAATGATCTAGAAAGAGCTACCGAAATCGCAAGAGCTATGGTTATGGATTTCGGCATGAGCAAATTAGGACGCGTTACTTACAGAGATAATCCGCGCGGAACTTTTATAGGTGAAACACTCCCAAAAGCAAGACAACACAGCGAAAAAACCGCATGGGAAATTGATCAAGAAATAAAAACTATTATCGATACTTTATTCGATAAAACACGAAGCTTGCTGCACGACAAAAGAATTATATTAGAACGGCTCACTGAACGATTACTCGAAAAAGAAGTTATCGAAAATGAAGAATTAAAAGAAGTTATCGAAAACACTAGTATCAATGACACAAACAACTCAGAATAAATTATTCAAAACAAATTATTCAAAACAAACAATTCAAAACAAATTATTCAGAATAAATTATTCAAAACAAACAGCGTTTTCAACACAAATGAATTTGTATCGTTGAAATTTTATTACAAAGTGTATCCAAAAAGGTAACACTTCTAAAAACTAATATTAGGAGGAACGCAGAAGTCTCGCCTGCACTGTTTTTGTACAAAAAATATAAATATGCAGTCGAAACAGCCGCGTTCCTTCTAACAATAAATTTTTACATTAGGTTTTTAGAAATTACTAAAAACAAAGTATCCTAAAAACAAAGTATCCTAAAAACAAATTTACCAATCAATAAGAAAATGAAAGAAACAGATATTCAGATTGTCGAGGTTAATTGTTCGACACAAAAATTTGATTACCGTAGTCCGATGAAATTCGGCGGTCGTGTAGTTCGTGATGTTGTATTGCTTGATGTTTCGGTCAAGGCGGCAACGCAATCGGGTAAAACTGCAACAGGTTTCGGCTCGATGACGATGGGAAATATTTGGGCGTGGCCAGGCGGAAAAACTGAACCTGAAGCTGCTCTTGAAAGCATGATAGATTTCGGCAAAGAAGTCGTTGCGAGTGCTAATGATTTCAAGCAATGGGGGCATCCGCTTGAGTTGGCTTATGATTATGCGAAATCGTATAACAAGATTGCTGAAAATGTAGTTAGCAAATCGAAATTACAACTTACTGAACCGATTCCCAAATTAGCGCAGTTGGTAGCAGCGAGTCCATTTGAAGCAGCGTTGTTTGACGCTTATGGACGTTTGTTAAATTTGAACTCGTACAATACATTATCTGCCGAATTTTGTAATCGTGATTTGTCGTATTATCTTGGCGATGATTTCAAAGGTGAATATTTAGATCAATATACATTGCGTGAACCGAAAGACCGTATGCCGTTGTATCATCTTGTCGGTGCTCTTGATCCGCTTACTGCTGCCGATGTTACTTCACCTTTAAACGACGGTTTGCCTGAACATTTCGCCGATTGGATAACGTACAATGGATTGACTCATATAAAAATTAAATTGAATGGAGATGATCTCGATTGGGATGTAAATCGAGTAATTGCAATTGATAAAATTTGCGAAGAAGTACAAGCAAAACGTAACTGCCGCGAGTGGTTTTATTCGTCCGATTTTAATGAACGATGTGCGAATGTTGAGTATGTGCTTGGATTTCTCGACAAGATAAAAGAGCAATCGCCGAATGCAATTAATCGATTGCAATATATTGAGCAGCCGACGAATCGTGATTTGCGTGCTTATCCTGAAAATCGTATGCACAAGGCGGCAGCGGTTAAGCCGGTTGTGATTGATGAATCGCTTGTCGATTTGCAGGCGTTAGAAGACAGTCGAAAAATGGGATATTCCGGTGTTGCGTTGAAAGCGTGTAAAGGTCAAGCTGAGGCGTTGTTGATGGGTGCTGCTGCTCAAAAATATAAAATGTTTCTTTGTGTTCAGGATTTAACTTGTGTGGGGGCATCTTTTTTGCATTCAGCGACTTTATCGGCACGGTTCCCAGGTGTCGCCGCAATAGAAGGAAATGGACGGCAATATTGTCCAGCTGCAAATAAAAAGTGGGAAGCAAAATATCCGTCGATGTTTATTATCAAAGACGGAAGACTCGGAAGCGGAACCTTGAATGAAATCGGTTTAGGATTTGCACCAACAGAATAAATGGAAAATTAAAAAATAAAATTCAAAGTAAAAATAAAAGTACTTGTTGATCGGACGTTTCTAATTATTAATTTGGTAATACATCAGTGGAATATTTGTTTTTCACCTTTATTTTTTTTCAACCTAAACAACCTTAGTAGCAATGAGTCTTCAAAAAACAAAATCTTATTACTTTATTATTTTATTACCTTATTGTTGAAAATTGTTAATTTTTTGTAATACGAAACAAACGAAAATAATATACGAAACACAGACGCAGTCGAAATTCATAATATGATGTGTATCAAATAAACCGCAACTGAATCTTGACGAAATTTCATATAATCCAACATCAAACCAATTGTTAAAATGACTGTAATAAATCCGCAAACTAACATAAGAAGTGCCGGCAAGAAATCTGTTGTATCAGGTTCAGAGCATATTATTAGTTTACGTCAAAGATTGTTTTATTATTTTATTCGAGTACCTGTGTCTCTATTTTTTATGATTTTCTACCGCAGCAGATTTTTCGGATGTAATAATATGCCGTCTCAAGGCGGATTAATTGTTGCGGCGAATCATCAATCATATTATGATCCGGTTCTTATTGCTGCCGGTTTACGCCGCCGATTGAATTTTCTCGCAAAAAAACAATTGTTCAAATTCAAACCGCTCGCATGGTTGATTGACTTTCTCGACGCTATTCCTCTGGATATTGATGGAATCGGTTATGAGGGAATAAAAATTTCAATCAGACGATTACGAAACGGCGAGGCAATTTTAATCTTTCCCGAAGGCGCAAGAACTTGGGACGGAGAAATTGATGAATTCAAAAAAGGTTCATTATCTCTCGCCAAGCAAACTAATTCTGCTATACTTCCGACTGCTATTGATGGATGTTATCAATCGTGGCCGCGTATCAATAAATTACCGTATTTGTGGGGAAGGATTCGTGTCATTTACGGCAAGGCTATAACTTATGACGAATTTAAAAATTTGTCTGAAGAAGAATTAAGAAAACTTGTCCATTCAAAGATCACAGAGTTATTTCAAAAGATAAAATTTAATACCTAGTTTTAGTTACGAATTTAGTCAACTTTTTTTTACAATTATTAAGAGTATGTTATCACGCCGTATTGTAGTTGGTTTATCGATTATATTATTGTTATTGTTATTGTGTTATCTTGATTTTCATATTGGTCCGTACAGTAACATAGCTCATAAAATTTGGTTACCTCGCGGTGTAATATTGTTACCATTTTATTTGTTGTGTGTTATATTTTTATCGCGTGAAGTGATTCGTATTCTTAATGCTTCTGGATTACATCCTCTGTCATGGACAATATATTTAGGCAATATTTTTATAGTGATGAATAGTTGGTTAGCGAATGTATTTCAGCAATATTATCTTGAAGTGCTTAAAACACAAATTTCTAAGGGCGGTTGGCATTGGGCTTCGACTGCTAGTTTAGTTGCTTTGTTATCGATTGCGTTTGCTGTAATGATCTCTTTCGGCGCGGAGATGAGACGTTATTCTCATCCGGGCGGAGTTACGATAAATCTTGCTGGATCGATTTTTGCAATATCTTATTTAGGAGTGTTATCTTGTTTTATGATACAGCTTTACATGGCGTATGGCGTTATGGCTCTTTTATCTGTAGTTATTGTAACGAAAATGTGTGACATGGGTGCATATTTTGTCGGCAAGGCGATAGGTCGAAATAAAATGTCGCCGGGTTTAAGTCCGGGCAAAACAATTGAGGGAGCAATCGGAGGAATTGTGTTTGCATGTGTCGGCGCTTGGATATGGTTTGTTATTGCTGTACCCGTTTATGAATCTGAGCGGATTTCCCCTCTACACGGTTGGATTATTTTCGGTACAATCGTAGCCCTTTCGGGAATGATTGGCGATCTTGCAGGCTCGTTAATAAAAAGAGACAGTAATATGAAAGATTCCGGTCATAGCGTACCCGGATTCGGAGGCATGTTAGATGTTTTCGATTCACTGTTAATGGCTGCTCCGGCTGCTTATTTTTTGTGGGCTTTTGGTTTTGTAGGTTATGTAGGAGGATAATAGAGAGGATAATATATCAGTGAAATAATTTATTTTTTTTCGTAATGTATCAGTTGAATTTTTGCAGACATAGTTATATGTAGTAATGTAGTAATTTTAAGGATGTAATTTTAAGGATTAACCAAACCGGCACTGAAATGACAGGTAAAATACCTTTAGGCTTGTGTTCTTTCAGGACTTAATTTCAAAGGCGAAACCATACGTTGGGCGTTGTTCTACGCTATTGTTGATTGTCCCTACGAGGCGAATTCGCGGACAAATTTTTGAATCAAAAAAATTTTTTTCACTGATATATTAATAAAATTATTGTTACGTTAAATTAGTATTGTTATGTTAAATCAGGAGGCAGTATATTCACAAAAATATCAAGTATTAGTACATCGAAAAAGGAATCGGTGCGAAGTCATTTTAATATAATTTTTCTTGCGACAGGTGCATTTGCGGTGCCTTCAATGAGGGCGATATGCGATTCGGGCGAGTTTGAAGTTCAATGTCTTGTAACTAATCCGCTTCGGTTTGACAAAAATAATCAACCGATAGTAACGCCTGCGCGCAAGTTTGCTGCGGAGTATGAAATTCCGGTTTGTGAGAAACATGAGTTTAAATCTCAGGAATTTTATGATTTTATTTATCTAATGCGGCCGGATTTATTATTTGTTTGTGACTTTGGTCATATTTTGTCTAAACTTGCGTTACGCGGTGCGGTGCTTGGCGGGATAAATTTACATGGTTCGCTTTTGCCGAAATATCGCGGTGCCGCGCCGGTAAACTGGTCTGTTATAAACGGCGATTCGTTTACAGGAGTGAGCATAATTCACATGACTCCGACTGTTGACGCCGGACCTGTTATCGCACAAAGTCCGCCGATTGCAATTAATCCTTATGAGAATGTTTTGGAACTCGAGGAACGTTTAGCTAATTTCGGCGCACCTCTTGTTTTGGAGACAATTCGTAAAATGTCGAGCGGAAATCCTGTAAGAATTCTTGAGCAAAGTCACAAACAATCAACAAAAGCTCCAAAACTAACAAAAGAAGACGGACGAATAAATTGGGAATTAAGCTCATACGAAATTTACAATTGGTTTCGTGCAACTGTTTTTTGGCCTCGATTATTCACAACATGGCATAGAGCAAACAAGCAAGAATTAAGACTGATTTTCAACAATATTACGCCTTTGTATGACAACTTTGAAGAGATAATTTTCAACGATTACACGTTACCTCAAATCGTGCCGCCGATTCTGGTCGACGCCAAATTCGACAATTTAAATATGATAAATAAAACATCAAAGAGGTCATCAGAGAATTCATCGGAGAATATTGTCAAAAAAAATCAGTTAAAGACAGGCGGTAAAAAAAGCAAAGCTGTTATTAACTCTTCATTTTTACAATCTAATCAAAAAGCGAAAAGACCTAGTTGGTGGCGTGCCGGTGTTGTTGTTAAAGTGTCGGGAGATGAGCTGATTGTTGCGGCTGGTGAAGGTGTAATTAAAATATCGCAAATTCAACCGGCGGGAAAGAGGATTATGTCGGTACAAGAATTTCTGTCAGGTTACAAAATTGAATTAGGGGAAAAATTCGGATAGTTTCAAACGTAATATTTCAGCGGAATATTACGTTTTTCAACTTTTTTTGTGTTATGAATTTTCAAACTAATTTTATTTTCAACTGTATTACTAATAATTTAATATGATTTCAAAAATAACCGGTCAATTAGTTTCGCTGCAAACAGATTGTGCAATTATTTCGTCGGAGCCGTTTGAGTATGAAGTATTGATTCCCGAATATACTCGCCGTCAACTTCAGAGCGAGATAGGAAAAAAGATTTCGTTGCATACTATATACTCTATAGACGGCAATCCGCAGGGCAAGTTGACGCCTCGTTTGATTGGATTTCTGACTGAAGCGGAACGTGAATTTTTTGATTTATTTTGCAGTGTTGATGGTGTTGGTACAAGAAAAGCGTTGCGGGCGATGATACGTCCGGTGAAAGAAATTGCGACGGCGATTGAAGAGAAAGATGAAAAATTCTTATCGAGTTTACCCGGTATCGGCAATGCAATGTCGGAGCGAATTGTTGCGAAATTACGGCGTAAAGTACCAAAGTTTGCGTTACTTGTCGGAAGTAATATTCCAGAAATCGGACAACAAATTGATGTCGTATCTGAAACTTATGAAGCTTTAATTGCTTTAGGTCATTCTGAATCGGACGCAAGACATTTAATCGACGCCGCTCTAAAGACGAAAAGCAAGTTCAAAGATTCGCCTGAAATGATCCAAGCAATTTACACAATCAACAGAAACGTCCAATAGAATTTATGAAAATCGTGTAAACGTTAAGAATCAAATAATATATTCTGTGTATTTGAAAATTCGGATAAAAAAATTTTCGCAGAGATATTATGAAATAGTTATGAAATAGTATTGTATATTTTTTGTAACGATAAATATTTTTTGAGGGGAAAAAATTTTATGTTAGAAGTATCAGAGTTATTGAAAAAGGTCAGACGGATAGAGATTGTAGCTAATCGGGCGGTGAATGATTTTTTTTCTGGTCAATACAAGAGTGTATTTCGCGGGCGGGGGATGGAATTTAACGAGGTACGAGAGTATCAGGCGGGCGATGATGTTAGGTCGATTGATTGGAATGTTACGGCGAGAGCGGGCAAGCCGTTTATTAAACGTTTTGTTGAGGAACGGGAATTGACAATTATTTTTTTGATTGACATTTCGGGTTCGGGAATATTTGGCACGCACAGGTCGAAAATTGAAGCAGCGATTGAAGTTGCGGCGACGCTTATGTTTTCTGCTTTAAAGAACAATGACAAAGTTGGATTAATAACTTTTGCGGATAAAGTAATTGATTATCATCGACCGCGTAAGGGCAAAGCGAATGTATTGCAGCTTATACGTGAACTTTTGCTAATTGAACCGATTGCTATTCAAACTGATTTGAAGCAAGTGTTGGATTATGTTAATAGAGTGCAGAAACGGCGAGCGGTAATTTTTCTATTGAGTGATTTCTTGGTATCGGGAGTATTGAATGATTTTCAAAGTAAGCAAGAAGAAATAATGTCGAGCATGTTGAGCATGTCGAGTATATCGAGTATGTCGAGCATATTGAGTCCGCAAGAGAAATCTATTTCGATTACATCGCGCAAACATGATCTTGTTGCGATGAGATTATTTGATCAAAGAGAGTGTGAGTTTCCGAATGTTGGACTGATTACAATTAAGGACGCTGAAACGGGAGAGTTAATTGAACTTGACACTACGAATTCTAAAATTAGGTCTGAGCTAATGAAAAAACAAAAAAACGGTGAAAACAAAATTATTGAAACCTTAAAACGATGTCAAGTTGATCAAATGAGTATAGAAACGAGTCATGATTATCTAACAGACTTATTAAGATTTTTCCGACGAAGAAAAAAGTTATAAAAAACCAACCTTATTTTTCATCTAATTTTTTTAAAACACGAAACACACGAAATTACACAAAACACCCGAAAATTATATACAATCCCATTTCGTGTATTTCGTGATTTTTTCGTGTGTTTCGTGTTTAAAAAATTCTCGTAAAATTATTTTTTCACCAAACATTATTTTTCACATTTTTTTATGAATCTGAATAGTTTTAATGAGTATTAAGTTTTTGGTTTTTCCGGCTCTACTTTTTTGCCTGTTGTGATTTCGGTTAATTTGTCACTGCAATTTTTTAAAGCCTCACGGATAATTGTGAAATTTACTTTGCATTGACCCCGCACCGCCGGCGTTGTTGTTCCTGTTGTAGGTCTCGCCATTGTCGTTGTTGATCTTGTTGCCGTTGTTGTCTCAGGTTTGCCTTTGTCTAAAATCTCAATCAAAGTTGCAACCGCCTTGGTCGCTTCATTCAACTTGCTAAAATTCGGATCACCCGACTCGAATGCTGTAATCACTCCAGTCGAAGTTGGTCCCGACAGCCTCCCGCCTCTCATCCCAAATAAAATGAAATAAAGAGCATTCGATTTGACCCTCTGCACAATAACCATTACTTCACGTTGCACCTCCGGCGGTAACGAAGCAAAAGGCGGCTCAGTAATTTCTTCGCCCGTTCCCATAACTCCTGTAACGGAACTATCCATTCTACTCATCCTGCTTCTATTAAATTCCGCTGAATTTATACCGTCCGATTGACCAGCCGGAAACGCCTTGTTTATCATCGTATCAATTTTGCTAATCTCCCAATCACAATACGACTTCGCAAATGATATTAATAAATTACTGACTTGCGTAAATTCACTTTGTTTTATTTTGTCAGCATCCGATTGTAAATTAAGCTCACCCATCAAACGCACTGCCCTACACCGTATCTCATAAGATTCTAAATCAGATTTAATTATATCCTTGACAACCGTAATCACATTTTGATTCACGACTTTAAGCGCAGCTAAACCGTCAAAAGCACGTATCCTCACCCAATCTAATTTCTCCCGCTCGTTTGCATCTTGCTCCGCAACCGGACTGTTCGTACTAATCGTTTTAATAAAAATTGCCGGCACTTTATTATTTTTGTAATCGTCATTGCTTATCCCCGCCTGCGCATGACGCAAAATACCAATCAATGCCCCAACACGTAAATATTCCGGTGTAGAATTATTGTCATGAATAGCAATCAATTGCTTTAATGCGTCTTCATAAAAAACCGGCGGATCAGTACCCGCCGCCTCCTTCGATGTTAATTGACCTATCGCTAAAATTGCATTATATCTCGCCGCCGGATTAAGAGACTTGTCATTCGCCATTTTGGTTAAAGTCTCCAACGACTTGGAAAGAAAGAAAACTCGCCCATTACCTGTCGATTCTTTTAAGTCCCGAATTATCAAATCTCGAACATAATTCTGAACGAAACTCATGTTGCCCTCAACTGTCCAACGCGCAAAATAATACTTGTCAAAAAACGCATTCCACTCCGTACGATTAGACGGCGTAACATTGCCTTGTTTCATCGCCGTCATTATTTCGTCCTTTTTAGACGCCAATGACTCATCAACCGCCCACGACTTGAAATTTTGCCCCATCACTACTCCTGCATTAAACAGATTCATTAATGTAACAAAAAATATCAAACTAAATAAACTTAATCGGAACGATAAATCAATCCAACCTATCCGCCTTAAATCGCTCCAAAATCTTTTGTTCGACATTGTATTAAACTCCTTTCATTCTAATAATTGGTTTAACGTTAATTGTTAATTTGTTAATTTGTTAATTTGTTAGTTGTTATTTGTTTTGTCGAATTGATAAACTCATTTGTCTCCAATGAAATCAGCAATTCGATCATAAGCGTTTTTCAAGATTTCCAGATTCGCAGCAAACGATGCTCTCACATAACCTTCACAACCAAAAGCTGACCCCATAACAGTTGCGACCTGCTTTTGCATTAACAATTCCAAACAAAATTTTTCGGAATTATCAATCACAACGCCGCCTATTTTTCTGCCCAAATGTTTCTTAATGTTAAAGAAAGCATAAAACGCACCGCCCATCTCCGGACAACTCAAACCATCAATTTCACTTATTCTTTTCGCAACATAATCACGTCTTTCCGAAAATGCAACCAGCATTTCTGTCACGCAATTCTGTTGTCCGGTCAATGCCTCAAGTGCCGCATATTGACTAATACTACAAGGATTAGACGTCTCCTGACTTTGCAACTCGCCCATTTTCTTTGCAACATTGACCGGACTAAAAGTCCATCCAACACGCCATCCTGTCATCGCATAAGTTTTACTCACACCGTTTATAATTATTGTCCGCTCTTGCAAACCGCTGCGTAAAGTCGGGAAACTGACAAACTTATTATCTCCGTAAACAAGTTTATCGTAAATTTCGTCAGCCATTACGAACAGATTCTTTCTGACAACAATTTCCGCAATCGTCTCTAACTCGGATTTGCTATAAATAACACCAGTCGGATTAGACGGACTACACAAAAGCAACATCTTAGTTTTCGGCGTGATATTTTTTTCAAACTGTTCCGCCGTCATCTTAAAATTATTCGATTCTTCAGTTTGCACGATAACAGGAACACCGCCGGAAAGCTTCACTAGCTCAGCATAAGAAACCCAATACGGTGCCGGAATAATAACTTCGTCCCCCGCATTAATTGTAGTAAAGAAAACATTGTGAATTGAATGTTTCGCCCCATTTGATACTACAATTTGATTCGTATTGTAATCGAGTCCGTAATCAGATTTATATTTTTCGGCAACCGCCTTTTTCAATTCAGGAATACCGCTTGCAATTGTGTATTTTGTATGACCGGCTTTCATCGCCTCAACAGCAGCATTACAAATATGTTGCGGAGTAACAAAATCCGGCTCGCCAAGACTTAAATCATAAACGGTTTTTCCGCTGCTTTTGATCTCTTTCGCTTTCGCCGACATCGTAAGTGTAGCAGACGGCTCCAGCCCTTGAACAACGTTTGATATTGATATTTCAAATGACATTTTCTAATTCAGGTTTGAATTTGTTAGGTTAGTAATCCTTGTAAAATTAAAATTTTGCCTAACCGCACAGGTTAGTTTGTAATAGATAATTCTGAAATATATCAGTGGAATATTTTGTAATTCAACAAAGAGACACAAAGCATTGCGATTCTACATTGGAAAAGACGAAAAAAATTGCGTCTCTAATTTTGTGATTGTCTGAGTTCTAACATGCCGGCAAATATTTTCACTGAAAAATTCCGCTGATATATCACCGATAATTCTTTACTATAATTCTTACTGTATATTTCATATTTCGCAAAGTTAAAAATTACATTATTAGCCTGCCGGTTAATCTGTAAACTTTCAATAATTTAGTGATTTCACAACAAAATAAAAAGTAATTTCTTTGCGTAAAAAAAATCCGGCTGCTATTCCAATAGTAAATATGCAGCATACCGAAAATTAAAGTGAAAGCAGTTTAACACAATTTTAACTATCAACAAGGGGGTTTTTAGAAGCTCACTTCAAGATGAAATATATCAAGTGAAATTCTAAAAATATTACATAAAGATCGGTTTGCAGAAATTGCCTTGAGTTGTTTCATATAATTTAGTATTCCCAAAAAAATAAAAACTGGTAATATTTCAGCGGTGCAACAAAAGCTGGGGAATTTCTAAAAAAGTAACTCAAGCCGGATTTTCAATAGCGAAAAGTAATGAGGAATATATTACCAAAATTTCGATAGCAATATTATTGAAAAAATTATGTTCGATAATAATTTTTTGAAGAAGTTAGAATATCTTTTGATCGTTTCACGCCGGACGATTCGCAGCGGTTTTACGGGTAATGGAAAATCGGGCAGTGTTGAAATATTCACCAATCGGCGCAAACCGCAATTTAACGGCGGGACAGATTTCGCGGATCACAGAGTTTACGTTAAAGGCGACGATTTGCGGCGGCTCGATTGGAATCTATTCGCAAGACTAGGCGAACAATTTATCAAACGATTCGAAACAAACGAAGAACTTAATATCTATTTTTTACTCGACTGTTCTGCAAGTATGCAAGCTGGAAACGGTAATTTTAATAAATATAATTATGCCCGCCGAGTTATTGCATCGCTTGCATATATCGCTTTATCTGATTTTAATCGTGTTGGTATTGTCTGTTTTGACAATATGATTCGCCGTACATTTTCACCGATACGCGGTAAAAGAAAATTCCTTAATCTGCTTAAATTTTTAGAACGAAATCAATCAACAGAAAACGCTACAAATATCCGCTTGTCTGTAGAAAATTTTATCAAACAGACACAAAGAACCGGTGCCGTTATTATCGCAAGTGATTTTTTTGATCGTAACGGATTTCAAACCGCTATCGATCAATTACGCTACAATAAATTCGAACCGATGATTATTCAAATACACACCGATTTCGAATCCGATCCGCAATTACAATTTGCTTTATCATCGAATGCTCAAACAAATTTTAATCTTGTAAGTATGGAAAATGAAACCATAACAATCAACGGCAAAACTAATAGTCTAAACAATAACGAAATTAACGTAACGATAAATGAATCTATGTTAAATCAATATAAAATCTGCTTTGCGGATTTTCTTGAAGAAATCAGAAAATATTGTGTCAAAAATGGAATCGGATGTGCGATTACAAATACACTGCTTCCATACGATAAATTAATTTTGCAAATGATAAATAACGGAAATATATTAAATCACACATACCTAAATTTGTAGAAACAAAATGATATACCAATTACACTTTAAAATTCGTTTTTTAGTAATATATCAGTGGAATATTTTTTTTATTAACCACAGAGAACACAGAGAACACAGAGAAATCAGATTTTGTAATTTTAGATTTTAGATTTTAAATTTAAGTGAATTACTAAAAAATATTTTAGCTGGGAACGCAGGCGTCCCGCCTGCATCTTTTTTGTACAAAAAA